>NZ_BCBJ01000104.1:0-54860 GCF_001320605.1 Pseudomonas sp. NBRC 111133
CCTGTGAGAAATTGGGGCTGCAAAGCGGCCCCAAGATATTGAACAAAAAGAATTTTTCTGACGACTGGCAAGTTCTTGAACCGGCCTGTAAAGAAAACTGTACAAATATGGCCGGTTTCAGCCCTGATTCCAGATTTAACCCAATCGTGTAAACAAACCTTGCCGTCACCGATGTGCCAAACCCGCCACCTCCACCTTGCCCTCCCTTGCCCAAACCCCCGTCCCCACGGTGTTATAGCCGCCATTGCCGTGTGCAAGAGCCTGTCCACAGAGCCTGGCTGACAAAACAACAAATGGAGGCGCCATGTACGCCGATCACTCCGCCTTTGAAGGCCCATACCACAGGATCGCTGCGTTTTTTCCGGATGGAAGAGCGCAACGCGTTGACGCCTGCGCGCTTGCAGGGGTATACAGTGCGCCGCGTTTTACCTGTGACCCTTTTGCGTACCGCGCACTCTTGATCACGCCGGGTTGACCCGCTTCGGCGGCACCTAATGTCAAGAAACCCAAGGTAACCACCTTGCCCATTCCGCTGCGCCACGAGCGCGGTGGGTCCGATTCCGTCACAGATAAAAACAATGCAGGTGACTTCGTTCATGAGTGGACAAAACATGCATTCAGGCGAGCTCAAGCGGGGCCTGAAGAACCGCCATATCCAGTTGATCGCCCTGGGGGGTGCAATTGGTACCGGCCTGTTCCTTGGCTCGGCAGGCGTGATGAAATCCGCCGGCCCGTCGATGATCCTTGGCTACGCCATCTGCGGCTTCATCGCCTTCATGATCATGCGCCAGCTTGGCGAGATGATTGTCGAAGAGCCGGTGGCCGGCTCGTTCAGCCACTTCGCCCACACCTACTGGGGCGGCTTCGCCGGCTTCCTGTCGGGCTGGAACTGCTGGGTGCTGTACATCCTGGTGGGCATGTCGGAGCTTTCTGCAGTTGGCAAGTATGTCCACTACTGGTGGCCGGAAATCCCGACCTGGGTCACGGCAGCGGCGTTCTTCGTGTTGATCAACGCCATCAACCTGATGAACGTGAAGTTCTTCGGTGAAGCCGAATTCTGGTTTGCCATCATCAAGGTCGTGGCCATCGTCAGCATGATCGGCCTGGGTGCCTACCTGCTCACCAGCGGCAGCGGCGGGCCGGATGCCACCATCGCCAACCTGTGGTCCCATGGCGGCTTCTTCCCGAACGGTGTCAGCGGGCTGGTGATGGCCCTGGCGTTCATCATGTTCTCGTTCGGTGGCCTGGAAATGCTCGGTTTCACTGCTGCCGAAGCCGACAAGCCGAAGACCGTGATCCCTAAGGCGATCAACCAGGTCATCTGGCGTATCCTGATTTTCTACGTAGGCGCCTTGGTGGTATTGCTGTCGTTGACGCCATGGGACAACCTGGTCGCCAGCATCGATGCCTCGGGTGGCAGCTATGGCAGCAGCCCGTTCGTGCAAGTGTTTTCGCTGCTGGGCAGTGACGTTGCTGCCCACTTGCTGAACTTCGTGGTCCTGACAGCCGCACTGTCGGTGTACAACAGCGGCACCTACTGCAACGCGCGCATGCTGCTGGGCATGGCCGAACAGGGCGATGCCCCGGCGTCGCTGGCCAAGGTCGACAAGCGTGGCGTGCCTGTGCGTTCGATCCTGGCGTCGGCTGCCGTTACCTTCGTGGCCGTACTGCTTAACTACCTGATGCCGCAGAATGCCCTGGAGCTGCTGATGTCGCTGGTGGTGGCTACCCTGGTGATCAACTGGGCGATGATCAGCTATTCGCACCTGAAGTTCCGCCAGCACCTGGACCGTACCGGTCAGAAACCGCTGTTCAAGGCGCTGTGGTACCCGTACGGCAACTACATCGTGCTGGCCTTCGTGGTGCTGATCCTCGGTATCATGCTGATGATTCCGGGTATTCAGGTTTCGGTGTACGTCATGCCGGTTTGGCTGTTCGGGATGTTTGTGGTCTACATGGTCAAGCCACGCCGCCGGGTGAATGCCGGTGGGGCTGCGGGTCATGTAGCCAAGTAAGTGACTTAAAGCAGTATGAAGAAACCCGAAGGCAGGTGACTGGCTTCGGGTTTTTTGTTGCCTGTGCCGGCCTCTTCGCGGGCACAGGCAACAATTCAGATCTGCTCCAGCAACCACCCCCTGAATGCCCGCAACGACGGCAAGGCCTCATTCCTGGGCGGGTAGATCAGGTAATAACTACGCTGGCTGGCAAACGCCACCCCCGGGCTGTACAGCTCACCCTTGGCCAGTTCTTCCTCCACCAGTATGCGCGGCACCAGCCCGATACCAATCCCGGCCCGCACCGCCTGGATCAGGTGCGAGGTCAGCTCGAAGCTCGGCCCCAAGCGCATTGCCCGGTGCGGCAGGCCATGGTGCGAGAACCATTCGCCCCAGGCATGCGGGTTGTTGGCTACATTCAACAGCACCTCTTCACTGATGCGTGCGGGGCTCCAGCCCTGGCTGTCGGCCCCGGCCTCCGGTGGCAGGATCACCACCAGTTCCTCGGCATGCAGGCGATGGCAGATCAGCCCCGGCAGGTCGTGGCTTGCCACGCCGATGGCGGCGTCGATTTCGCTGGTGTCGAAGTTGATGGCTTCGATACGTGAATGAATGTGCACCAGCATGCCCGGGTAGGCGCTGTAGAACGCATGCAGCCGTGGCAGCAGCCATTTCGAGCCGAACGTTGGCAGGGTGGCCAGGCGCAAGGTGCCGACCCCCGACTGATACGCCAGCGCCTGCAAGGTGGCACTGCGGATGCGCCCCAGCGCCTCGCTGAGCTCGCGCTGGTACAGGCGACCGACATCCGTCAGCTGTACCTGGCGGCCTTCGCGCCGGAACAAGGTGAGGCCCAGTTGCTGTTCCAGCGCCTGCACCTGGCGGCTGACCGCGCTTTGCGTCAGCGACAGTTCGGCGGCGGCGCGGGTGTAGCTTTCATGCCGGGCGGCGGCCTCGAATGCCAGCAGCAGCGACATGGACGGTGTCAGGTGGCGGTAATTCATTCATAAAAGTCATTGATAGCGGCAGGATTATCCGTTTGCCCCTGAAGCGAAACTACAGGAACATTGGCCTATACGTCATCCCTGCATGCATCAACCCATGCCGGAGCGACAGGAATCCTGTGAATTAGCCAATATCAAGAGGCCATCCTTCGATGATCGCCCAGCTGCCGACCGTTGCACCGAGCGCCAACTACCCCGAATTCCTCGAAGCCCTGCGCAGCAGCGGCTTCCGTGGCCAGATCAGTGCCGACTACGGCACCCGCACGGTGTTGGCCACCGACAACTCGATTTACCAGCGCTTGCCCCAGGCCGCAGTGTTCCCGCTGGACGCCGACGATGTGGCGCGGGTTGCCACCCTGATGGGCGAGGCGCGGTTCCAGGGCGTCAAGCTGACCCCGCGCGGCGGTGGCACCGGCACCAATGGCCAGTCGCTGACCGACGGCATCGTCGTCGACCTGTCGCGCCATATGAACAAGATCCTCGAAATCAACGTCGAGGAACGTTGGGTACGGGTGCAGGCCGGTACGGTCAAGGACCAGCTCAATGCCGCGCTCAAGCCGCACGGGCTGTTCTTCGCCCCTGAGCTGTCCACCTCCAACCGTGCCACTGTCGGCGGCATGATCAACACCGACGCTAGTGGGCAAGGCAGCTGCACCTACGGCAAAACCCGTGACCATGTGCTGGAGCTGCACAGCGTGCTGCTCGGCGGCGAGCGCCTGCACAGCCTGCCAATCGACGACGCCGCGCTGGAACAGGCCTGTGCCGCGCCCGGCCGGGTCGGCGAGGTGTACCGCATGGCCCGGGAGATCCAGGAAACCCAGGCCGAACTGATCGAAACCACCTTCCCCAAGCTGAACCGCTGCCTCACCGGCTATGACCTGGCGCACCTGCGCGACGAGCAGGGCCGCTTCAACCTCAACAGTGTGCTGTGCGGTGCCGAAGGTTCGCTGGGCTATGTGGTGGAGGCCAAGCTCAACGTGCTGCCGATCCCCAAATATGCGGTGCTGGTGAACGTGCGCTACACCAGTTTCATGGATGCCCTGCGTGATGCCAATGCGCTGATGGCGCACAAGCCGCTGTCGATCGAGACCGTCGACTCCAAGGTGCTGATGCTGGCGATGAAGGACATCGTCTGGCACAGTGTTGCCGAATACTTCCCGGCCGACCCCGACCGCTCGACCCTGGGTATCAACCTGGTGGAGTTCTGCGGCGATGAGCCGTCTGAAGTCAACGCCCGGGTGCAAGCCTTCGTCGAGCACTTGCAGGCGGATACCAGTGTCGAGCGCCTGGGGCATACACTGGCTGAAGGCGCCGAGGCGGTGACCCGCGTCTACGTGATGCGCAAGCGTTCGGTGGGCTTGCTGGGTAACGTCGAGGGTGAGGTACGTCCGCAGCCGTTCGTGGAAGACACGGCGGTACCGCCAGAGCAACTGGCCGACTACATCGCCGACTTCCGCGCCCTGCTGGACGGTTACGGCCTGGCCTACGGCATGTTCGGCCACGTCGATGCTGGTGTACTGCACGTGCGCCCGGCCCTGGACATGAAGGACCCGGCCCAGGCCGCGCTGGTGAAGCCGATTTCCGACGCCGTGGCCGCGCTGACCAAAAGCTATGGCGGCCTGCTGTGGGGCGAGCACGGCAAAGGCCTGCGTTCGGAATACGTGCCGGAGTACTTCGGTGCGCTGTACCCGGCGCTGCAGCGCCTGAAAGGTGCCTTCGACCCACACAACCAGCTCAACCCCGGCAAGATCTGCACACCGCTGGGCAGTGCCGAGGGCCTGACCCCGGTCGATGGCGTAACCCTGCGCGGCGACCTTGACCGCACCATCGATGAGCGTGTGTGGCAGGACTTCCCCAGTGCCGTGCATTGCAACGGCAACGGCGCCTGCTACAACTACGACCCCAACGACGCCATGTGCCCGTCGTGGAAGGCCACCCGTGAACGCCAGCATTCGCCCAAGGGTCGCGCCTCGCTGATGCGCGAGTGGCTGCGCCTGCAGGGCGAAGCGAACATCGACGTGTTGGCCGCAGCCCGCAACCAGGTGTCGTGGCTCAAGGGCCTGCCGGCACGCCTGCGCAACAACCGCGCGCGCAGCCAGGGGCAGGAAGACTTCTCCCACGAAGTATACGACGCCATGGCCGGCTGCCTGGCGTGCAAGTCGTGCGCCGGGCAGTGCCCGATCAAGGTCAACGTGCCGGACTTCCGTTCGCGCTTCCTTGAGCTGTACCACGGCCGCTATCAGCGCCCGCTGCGTGACTACCTGATCGGCTCGCTGGAGTTCACCATCCCGTACCTGGCCCATGCGCCGGGCCTGTACAACGCGGTCATGGGCTCGAAGTGGGTCAGCAAGCTGCTGTCCGACAACATTGGCATGGTCGACAGCCCGTTGATCAGCCGCTTCAACTTCCAGGCCACGCTGACCCGTTGCCGTGTCGGCGTGGCCAGCGTGCCGGCCCTGCGTGAACTGACCCCGGCCCAGCGCGAGCGCAGCATCGTGTTGGTGCAGGATGCGTTCACCCGTTACTTCGAGACCCCGCTGCTCTCAGCCTTCATCGACCTGGCTCACCGCCTGGGCCACCGGGTATTCCTGGCGCCTTACAGTGCCAACGGCAAGCCTTTGCATGTACAGGGCTTCCTGGGGGCGTTCGCCAAGGCGGCGATCCGTAACGCTACCCAGCTCAAGGCCCTGGCTGACTGTGGCGTGCCTCTGGTGGGGCTGGACCCGGCGATGACCCTGGTGTACCGCCAGGAGTACCAGAAAGTGCCGGGGCTGGACGGTTGCCCGAAGGTGCTGTTGCCGCAGGAATGGTTGATGGACGTGCTGCCTGAGCAGGCACCGACCGCACCGGGCAACTTCCGCCTGATGGCGCACTGCACCGAGAAGACCAACGTGCCGGCCAGTACCAAGCAGTGGGAGCAGGTGTTTGCCCGCCTGGGCCTGAAGCTGGTGACCGAGGCGACGGGTTGCTGCGGTATGTCGGGGACCTACGGCCACGAGGCGCGTAACCAAGCGACTTCGCGGACCATCTTCGAGCAAAGCTGGGCAACCAAGCTGGACAAGGAAGGAGAGCCGCTGGCGACCGGTTACTCGTGCCGCAGCCAGGTCAAGCGCATGACCGAGCGCAAGATGCGCCACCCGCTGGAAGTGGTGTTGCAGTACGCCCAGCGCTAACGTTCAGGGCTTCGGGGGCTGCCAGGCAGCCCCCAGCCTTCAATGATCTCGATGCCGCCGCACCTGCCTGTACAGATACAGGCTCAACACCAGCCCACAACCCGCCGCACCCGCCGCAAACAGAAACATCGAAGCAAACCCGAACCCCGCCGCCACCGCGCCCACCAGTGGCCCGGTCACCCCCAGTGACAAATCAATGAACAGCGAATACGCCCCCACCGCCGCGCCGCGGTTGGCCGCCGACACCTGATTCACCGCCTCCACACCCAGCGCCGGGAACACCAGCGAGAAGCCAAACCCGCTAAGCGCTGCCCCTGCCAAGGCCAGCTCGGCGCTGGGCGCCAGCCACAGCATCAACAACCCCAGTGTTTCCACCGACAGGCAGGCAATTGCCACCCGGAACCCGCCAATGCGGTTGATCAGGTTGCCAAACAGCAGCCGCGCACTGATGAAGCTGGCGCCGAACAGGGTCAAGGTCAGCGCGGCATTGGTCCAGCCACGGCTGGCGTAGTACAAGGTGATGAACGTGGCGATGGTGCCAAAGCCGATCGAGCCCAAGGCCAGCCCCGAACCATGCGGGAACACCTTGCCCAGCACGCGCAGGAACGGCAGGCGTACGCCACTGACGATAGGGGCGGCCTGTTTCGGCCAGGCCAGCAGCAGGCCGAGGATGCACAGCAGGATAATGCTGACGCCCATGCTCCACAGCCCCAGGCTCTTGACCATCAGCACGCCCAGCGGTGCACCGACGGCCAGTGCGCCATAGCTGGCGATGCCGTTCCAGGAGATGACCTTGGCGGTGTTTTCAGCGCCCACCCGGCCGATGCCCCAGCCAATCGCGCCCGCACCTACCAGGCTTTCGGCGCTGCCCAGTGCTAGCCGGCCGACCAGCAGGCAAGTCAGGCTCAGCCAGGGCAGATGGGTGAGGAAGGCGCAGGCGAGCATGAACACCCCGCTAAGCCCGCAGCCTACAAGGCCATACATGACCGCCTTCTTGCTGCCGTGGTTGTCGATGATGCGGCTGGCAGTAGGGCGGCTGAGCAGCGTAGCGAGGTACTGCACGCTGATCACAAGGCCCGCGACCACGGCGCTGAAGCCGAGGTCGTTGTGCACATAGCCGGGCAACACGGCCAGCGGGATGCCGATGTTGAGGTAGCCGATGAAGGTGAAGAGGACGATAGAGACGACTTGCAGGGTGACCGCAAGGGGGCGCGGTGAGTCGGGCATGGGGCCTACACAGGTTCTGGACAGTGTGAAAACGTGATGACGGGGGTAGCCCGCAGGTCAGCCGTTTTCACACTGTTGGAGGTTGCGCGATTTATTCCTGGTCAGCGCTGGATTGATCGTCACCATCCTGCTCGGCGGCAGCTGCCGGTTCGGCGTGAACGGTCACGGATGGCTCTTCTGGGTTCAGGCTTGGGAAGGGAAGATTCGGGATTTCGTGCATCTCGTCGTTCCTCGCAAGTGTGAGTGAAAAGTCTGCGCCAGGCGCGGTTGAAGCTTCGCAAAGCTGGGGCAGGATACACAAGTCTGGATGACAGTTTGGTTTTTTTACCGTTCGTTTGTCGGTTTCGCGGGCGAACAGCGCACAGGCTTCATAAAAAAACGGGGCCGATTGCGGCCCCGTTTTTCAGCGATTACTTACGGCCTTCGGCCGTTTCCGCCACTTTGTCAGTCCGTGCGCACATGATGAAGTCATTGCGGTGCAGGCCTTTGATCGAGTGGCTCCACCAGGTCACGGTAACCTTGCCCCACTCGGTCAGCAGCCCGGGGTGGTGGCCTTCGGTCTCGGCGATTTCGCCTACGGCGTTGGTGAACGCCAGGGCGTGCTTGAAGTTCTTGAACAGGAACACGCGTTCCAGCTCCATATGGCCGTCACGTACTTCGATGTTCCAGTCCGGGATTTCGCGAATCAGCTCCGCCAGCTCTTCGTCGGTGACTTTTGGCGCGTCGGCGCGGCAGGCTTCGCAATGGGCTTGGTTCAAGGCATTCATGGGTGTTTTCCAGTTCGAGTTGTTATCGGCAAGGTCGCTCAGGCAGCGACCTTGGGTGGAAACTTCGGTGCGTGCAGGCCCAGCTGCATGGCCTTGTGGACCATGCCCATGATGTCTTCGTGGGCCAGGTCGAACAGGCACTTCATGTTCGGCAGCACGAAATACAGCGGCTGCAGGATGTCGATACGGTACGGGGTACGCATGGCTTCGATCGGGTCGAAGGCCTGGTGTTCAGGCTCGCCAGACAAACTGTAGACGGTCTCTTTCGGTGACGAGAGGATGCCGCCGCCATAGATCTTGCGGCCTTGGGCGGTTTCCATCAGGCCAAACTCGATGGTCATCCAGTACAGGCGTGCCAGGTACACGCGTTGTTCCTTGGTTGCCGCCAGGCCGAGCTTGCCGTAGGTGTGGGTGAATTCGGCGAACCATGGGTTGGTCAGCAGCGGGCAGTGCCCGAAGATCTCGTGGAAGATGTCGGGCTCTTGCAGGTAGTCCAGCTCTTCCGGGGTGCGGATGAACGTGGCGACCGGGAAGCGTTTGCTGGCCAGCAATTCGAAGAAGGTCTGGAAGGGAATCAGCGCCGGAACCCGGGCAACCTGCCAGCCGGTGGTGGCACCCAGCACCTTGTTGATCTCGCCCAGTTGCGGGATACGGTCATGGGGCAGCTTGAGCTGGTCGATGCCGTCCAGGTATTCCTGGCACGCGCGGCCTTCGATCACTTTCAGCTGACGGGTGATCAGGGTGTTCCATACCGCATGCTCTTGCTGCGGGTAATCGATAAAACCATGCGCATCGGGCTCGCGTGCCACGTAGTGCGTCTGTTTCATGAGGCTCTCCTGGTGAGGGCTTTTCTTGTTATGTGCAGGACATGCCTAAGGAATATCCCTTCACTGCCCGTTTTGCACGGGTGCAAGCCGCTGCCGCGCCAGCGGGTGAGGTGGATTTCGTAACGATAATTTTACAAAAGAGCCTGGGTGTCGGAAAATTCGGGGCATACGGCTGATGGTTTCACTGTTTTTGTCAGCTTATCTTTACGACTTTTCCGCGCGATGTTGAAAAACATTGGCGCTTCGAGAGCCCTCATGCGTATCAAAGTGCACTGCCAGAACCGCATTGGCATCCTGCGCGACATCCTCAACCTGCTGGTGGAGTACGGCATCAACGTGCTGCGGGGCGAGGTGGGCGGTGACCATGGCAATGCCATCTACCTGCACTGCCCGAACCTGATCAACCTGCAGTTCCAGGCCTTGCGGCCGAAGTTCGAGGCGATTGCCGGGGTATTTGGCGTCAAGCGCGTGGGCCTGATGCCCAGCGAACGCCGGCACATGGAGCTGAACGCCTTGCTCGGGGCGCTGGACTTCCCGGTGCTGTCGATCGACATGGGCGGCAGCATCGTCGCCGCCAACCGCACGGCAGCGCAGTTGCTGGGGGTGCGCGTGGATGAGGTGCCGGGCATGCCGCTGGCGCGCTATGTGGAAGACTTCGATCTGCCGGAGTTGGTGCGGGCCAACAAGTCGCGCATCAATGGCCTGCGTATCAAGGTCAAAGGTGATGTGTTCCTGGCGGATATCGCACCGCTGCAGTCCGAGCACGATGACAGCGAGGCGTTGGCTGGCGCCGTGCTCACCCTGCACCGTGCCGACCGCATTGGCGAACGCATCTACAACGTGCGCAAGCAGGAACTGCGAGGCTTCGATAGCATCTTCCAAAGCTCGCGGGTGATGGCCGCCGTGGTGCGCGAGGCCCGCCGCATGGCGCCGCTGGATGCGCCGCTGCTGATCGAGGGTGAGACCGGCACCGGCAAGGAGCTGCTGGCACGCGCCTGCCACCTGGCCAGCCCCCGTGGGCAGTCGCCGCTGATGGCGCTCAATTGCGCCGGCTTGCCCGAGTCGATGGCCGAAACCGAGCTGTTCGGTTACGGCCCCGGGGCATTCGAAGGGGCGCGGGCAGAGGGTAAGCTGGGGCTACTTGAACTGACCGCAGGCGGCACGCTGTTCCTTGACGGGGTAGGGGAGATGAGCCCGCGCCTGCAAGTGAAGTTGCTGCGCTTTTTGCAGGACGGTTGCTTTCGCCGGGTGGGCAGCGATGAAGAGGTGTACCTGGATGTGCGGGTGATCTGCGCGACCCAGGTGGATTTGTCCGAGTTGTGCGCGCGCGGCGAGTTTCGTCAGGACCTTTATCACCGCCTGAACGTGTTGTCGCTGCACATTCCGCCTTTGCGCGAATGCATGGATGGGCTGGAAGGGCTGGTGCAACACTTTCTCGACCAGGCCAGCCGACAAATCGGCTGTGCCATGCCGCGGCTTGCGCCGGCGGCGATGGACAAACTTGGGCAATACCATTGGCCGGGCAATGTAAGGCAGTTGGAAAACGTATTGTTCCAGGCGGTTTCTTTATGTGAAGGCGGCGTGGTTAAAAGCGAGCATATACGTTTGCCGGATTATGGCGCGCGGCAACCGCTGGGTGAGTTTTCGCTGGAGGGTGATCTTTCGCAGATTGTCGGGCGCTTTGAAAAAGCGGTGCTGGAAAGTTTGATGGGGGAGTTTTCGAGTAGCCGGGCTTTAGGGAAAAGGCTGGGCGTTTCGCATACAACAATCGCCAACAAGTTAAGGGACTATTCGCTTGGCAAGTCTGCCGATTAGTTGGGCTTTGCAAAAGGTGAAAGGGGCCCGCAGGGCCCCTGATTCAGAAGGTATCAGCCGTTAGAGCAGCCGTTCCCCATCACGCGATATTCGAGAATGTGCTTCTGGCCCTTGGAGTCCTCGTAGGTCATGCGGGCTGGCACGACTTCGCATACGTTGGGCACTTCGCTCATGGAGATGACGCGGGCAATGTCCAGGTGCTGCGAGTAACTGTACTGTTCAACCGGAATCTGCTCGGCATCTTTGGCTTCGCCGGCCATTGCCGCGCCGCTAAGACTGCCAAGTACCAATACCAGTAAAGCTTTCATTTTCTATTTACCTGTCTAAGGTCGTGAGGGGGCACGCGGCGCTTATGGCGCCGCGAGTATTGCTAGTTTTAACTATCGGGATTAGAGGGAGATTAACGTTTGCCTTCGTGGGGGCTGTTACCAGTTGTTAATCGCCTTGCCGTTGCTGGCGAGGTGAATTTTAGGGTTGTGGCCAAGGCCGAAACAGTGGGTCTTTTGATAAAGTGTTTTGACAGAATCTGTAATAATCCTCTGGTAAAGCCCCCCGTTTTTTCGTGGTCAGGGCTGTAATCCGCGTGCCAGAGCACGTTGGCGGAACGGTCGTACCAAATTACTACCAACGTCGAATGGCTTTTGTCGCTCTGGTACAGTTACAAACGGTTCCATACAAAAACAACTATTACACCGAGGTAACACAGATGAGTGCGGCTCCACTGTATCCCGTTCGTCCCGAGGTTGCGGCCACTACCCTGACCGACGAGGCCACCTACAAGGCCATGTACCAGCAATCGGTGATCAACCCGGACGGCTTCTGGCGCGAGCAGGCCCAGCGAATCGACTGGATCAAGCCGTTCACCAAGGTCAAGCAGACCTCCTTCGACGACCATCACGTCGATATCAAATGGTTCGCCGACGGCACTCTGAACGTTTCCTCCAACTGCCTGGATCGCCACCTTGAAGAGCGCGGCGACCAGCTGGCCATCATCTGGGAAGGCGACGACCCTTCCGAACACCGCAACATCACCTACCGCGAGCTGCACGAGCAGGTGTGCAAGTTCGCCAACGCCCTGCGTGGCCAGGACGTGCACCGGGGTGATGTGGTCACCATCTATATGCCGATGATCCCCGAAGCCGTGGTCGCCATGCTGGCCTGCGCCCGCATCGGTGCGATCCACTCGGTGGTGTTCGGTGGTTTCTCGCCCGAGGCGCTGGCTGGCCGTATCATCGACTGCAAGTCCAAGGTGGTGATCACTGCCGACGAGGGCCTGCGTGGCGGCCGCCGCACCCCGCTCAAGGCCAACGTCGACCTGGCGCTGACCAACCCTGAAACCAACAGCGTGCAGAAGATCATCGTGTGCAAGCGTACCGGTGGCGACATTGCCTGGCACCAGCACCGCGACATCTGGTACGAAGACCTGATGAAAGTGGCCTCCAGCCACTGCGCGCCGAAAGAAATGGGGGCCGAGGAAGCGCTGTTCATCCTCTACACCTCCGGCTCAACCGGCAAGCCGAAAGGTGTGCTGCACACCACCGGCGGTTACCTGGTGTATGCCGCACTGACCCATGAGCGGGTATTCGACTACCGCCCAGGTGAAGTGTACTGGTGCACTGCCGACGTGGGCTGGGTCACCGGCCACAGCTACATCGTGTATGGCCCGCTGGCCAATGGCGCCACTACCCTGCTGTTCGAGGGTGTGCCGAACTATCCTGACATCACCCGCGTGTCGAAGATCGTCGACAAACACAAGGTCAATATCCTCTATACCGCGCCCACTGCCATCCGCGCGATGATGGCCGAAGGGCAGGCGGCTGTTGAAGGTGCCGACGGCTCCAGCCTGCGCCTGCTCGGCTCGGTGGGCGAGCCGATCAACCCCGAAGCCTGGAACTGGTACTACAAGACCGTGGGCAAGGAGCGTTGCCCGATCGTCGATACCTGGTGGCAGACCGAGACCGGTGGCATCCTGATCAGCCCGCTGCCGGGCGCTACCGGCCTGAAGCCGGGTTCGGCTACCCGTCCGTTCTTCGGGGTGGTGCCAGCGCTGGTGGACAACCTGGGCAACCTGATCGACGGTGCTGCCGAGGGCAACCTGGTGATCCTCGACTCATGGCCGGGCCAGTCGCGTTCGCTGTTCGGCGACCACGATCGCTTCGTCGACACCTACTTCAAAACCTTCCGTGGCATGTACTTCACCGGTGACGGTGCGCGCCGTGACGAGGATGGCTATTACTGGATCACGGGCCGTGTGGATGACGTGCTCAACGTATCCGGGCACCGCATGGGTACCGCCGAGATCGAAAGTGCCATGGTGGCCCACGCGAAGGTGGCCGAGGCTGCAGTGGTTGGCGTGCCGCACGACATCAAAGGGCAGGGCATCTATGTGTATGTCACCCTCAATGCCGGTATCGAGGCCAGCGAGCAACTGCGCCTGGAGCTGAAGAACTGGGTGCGCAAGGAAATCGGCCCGATCGCCTCGCCGGATGTGATCCAGTGGGCACCGGGGCTGCCGAAAACCCGTTCGGGCAAGATCATGCGCCGTATCCTGCGCAAGATTGCCACCGGTGAGTACGATGCGTTGGGCGATATCTCGACCCTGGCCGACCCGGGCGTGGTGCAACACCTGATCGATACCCACAAGGCAATGAGCCTCGCTTCGGCCTGACAGTGAAGCAGGGCTGTGTGAACAGAAAACCCCGCCCGGGCAACCGGGCGGGGTTTTTGCTTGACTGTTACCCGACATTCATCGGTAACTGTTCTGTCACCGGCCTTGCACATGTTCGGGGCGCGAGGAAACAACGCGGACCTGTTTCGGTGCGTTCACGCAGCCATTTTCTTCAACGCGGCACGCTCCACTTGCCGTAATACAAGGCTTTGCCAATAATAGGCCCAGGAATTGCTAGGTCTATTGGTTCTATTTCTTGTGCCTTCGCATATTTTGCGCTGGTCGTCAATATCGCCCGCAGCGGTTTCAGGCGCTTCTGTAAGTAGTTGTCGCTTTGAAGAAATATCGACTACCGGGCTGTCGCTAAAATGCCACTCACTCGCTCGTGGTCTGCGACCTTGGTCGAACCCTGCGCGGCTCGCGTTGTACCCATTCGCATATCGGGCAGCCGTTACCTGCCTTGTATTGCCCCGTACCGATGGAGTTACCTGATGAAGAAGCTCGCACTGCTTGGCGCCCTGGCGCTATCCGTATTTTCCCTGGTGTCGCAGGCCGATGAAAAACCGCTGAAAATCGGCATTGAAGCCGCCTACCCACCCTTCGCCTTCAAGCAGCCCGATGGCAGCATCGCCGGTTTCGACTACGACATCGGCAACGCCCTGTGCGAAGAGATGAAAGCCAAGTGCACTTGGGTCGAGCAGGAGTTCGACGGCCTGATCCCGGCGCTGAAAGTGCGCAAGATCGACGCCATCCTGTCGTCCATGTCGATCACCGAGGACCGCAAGAAGTCGGTCGACTTCACCAAGCGTTACTACCTCACGCCGGCGCGCCTGGTGATGAAGGAAGGCACCACGGTCAGCGAAAGCCTGGATGAGCTGAAAGGCAAGAAGATCGGCGTGCAGCGTGGCTCGATCCATGACCGCTTCGCCAAGGAAGTACTGGGCGCCAAAGGTGCCACCGTGGTGCCTTACGGCACCCAGAACGAAATCTACCTGGATGTAGCCGCTGGCCGCCTGGACGGCACCGTGGCCGACGCCACCCTGCTGGAAGACGGCTTCCTCAAGACCGACGCGGGTAAAGGCTTCGCCTTCGTAGGCCCGTCCTTTACCGATGCCAAGTACTTCGGTGACGGTATCGGTATTGCTGTGCGCAAAGGTGACAAGGCCAACGTCGACCGCATCAACGCGGCCATCGACGCCATCCGTGCCAACGGCAAGTACAAAGAAATCGAGAAGAAGTACTTCAACTTCGACATCTACGGTCCAGACTCGAACTAAGACGTCGGGTTTCACCTGTGCAATGGTGCAAACAGCAGAGGCTCTGAGGTTTGCACCATTTTTCATTCTTTAGGTCGAGGACCTCATCATGTTGAAAGGCTACGGGGCAGTCATCCTCGACGGGGCGTGGCTGACGCTTCAGCTCGCCCTGTCGTCGATGGCCCTGGCCATCGTGCTCGGCCTGATCGGAGTGGCGCTGCGCTTGTCGCCGGTGCGCTGGCTGGCCTGGCTGGGCGACCTGTATTCCACGGTGATCCGTGGTATTCCGGACCTGGTCCTGATCCTGCTGATCTTCTACGGCGGGCAAGACATCATCAACCGGGTGGCACCGCTGTTCGGCTACGAAGACTACATCGACCTGAATCCGTTGGTTGCCGGTATCGGCACGCTGGGCTTCATTTTTGGCGCCTACCTCTCGGAAACCTTCCGCGGTGCTTTCCTGGGCATTCCCAAGGGTCAGGCCGAGGCCGGCGTGGCGTATGGCATGAGCCCGCGCCAGGTGTTCTTCCGCATCCAGGTGCCGCAAATGATTCGCCTGGCGATCCCGGGCTTCACCAACAACTGGCTGGTACTCACCAAGGCCACCGCGCTGATCTCGGTCGTCGGCCTGCAGGACATGATGTTCAAGGCCAAGCAGGCGGCCGATGCCACCCGCGAGCCTTTCACCTTCTTCCTGGCGGTGGCGGCACTGTACCTGGTGCTGACCAGCGTCTCGCTGCTGGCCCTGAAGTATCTGGAGCGCCGCTACTCGGTGGGCGTCAAGGTGGCTGAACTATGATCTTCGACTACAACGTCGTCTGGGATGCTTTGCCGATGTACTTCGGCGGCCTGCTGACCACCCTCAAGCTGTTGGCGATTTCGCTGTTCTTCGGGCTGCTGGCGGCCATTCCGCTGGGCCTGATGCGCGTGTCGAAACAGCCGGCGATCAACCTGACTGCGTGGCTGTACACCTACGTGATCCGCGGCACACCCATGCTGGTGCAGCTGTTCCTGATCTACTACGGCCTGGCGCAGTTCGAAGCGGTGCGCGAAAGCTTCCTCTGGCCGCTGCTGTCCAGCGCCACCTTCTGCGCGTGCCTGGCGTTCGGCATCAACACCAGCGCCTACACCGCCGAAATCATTGCCGGCAGCCTCAAGGCCACGCCCCATGGCGAGATCGAGGCGGCCAAGGCCATGGGCATGTCGCGCATGAAAATGTACCGGCGCATCCTGCTGCCCTCGGCCTTGCGCCGGGCGCTGCCGCAGTACAGCAACGAAGTGATCATGATGCTGCAAACCACCAGCCTGGCGTCGATCGTCACCCTGATCGACATCACCGGTGCCGCACGCACGGTCAACGCCCAGTACTACCTGCCTTTCGAGGCCTACATCACGGCGGGCGTGTTCTATCTGTGCCTGACCTTCATCCTGGTGCGCCTGTTCAAGATGGCCGAACGCCGCTGGCTCGGCTACCTGGCGCCGCGCAAGCACTGACCGCTCTGTGAGAATCGACAGCATGTACAAACTCGAAGTCCAAGACCTGCACAAGCGTTACGGCAGCCACGAAGTGCTCAAGGGCGTATCGCTGGCGGCCAAGGCCGGCGACGTCATTAGCATCATCGGCTCCAGTGGTTCGGGCAAGTCGACCTTCCTGCGCTGCATCAACCTGCTGGAGCAGCCGCACGCGGGCAAGATCCTGCTCAACAACGAAGAGCTCAAGCTGGTGGCCGGCAAGGACGGCGCGCTGAAGGCTGCCGACCCGCGTCAGTTGCAGCGCATGCGCTCGCGCCTGTCGATGGTGTTCCAGCACTTCAACCTGTGGTCGCACATGACCGCACTGGAAAACATCATCGAAGCGCCGGTGCATGTGTTGGGTGTGAACAAGAAGGAAGCGCTGGAAAAGGCCGAGCATTACCTGGCCAAGGTGGGTGTTGCCCACCGCAAGGACGCCTTCCCCGGGCATATGTCGGGGGGCGAGCAACAACGTGTGGCAATTGCCCGCGCACTGGCCATGGAGCCGGAGGTTATGCTGTTCGACGAACCGACCTCGGCACTGGACCCTGAGCTGGTGGGCGATGTCCTCAAGGTGATGCAGGCGCTGGCCCAGGAAGGCCGCACCATGGTGGTGGTGACCCACGAAATGGGCTTTGCCCGTGAGGTGTCCAACCAGTTGGTGTTCCTGCACAAAGGCTTGGTGGAAGAAACCGGCTGCCCGCGTGAAGTGCTGGCCAACCCGCAGTCGGAGCGCCTGAAGCAGTTCCTCTCCGGCAGCCTGAAGTAAAAGCTGCATTTTTGCACCAGAATAGGGCATGCTGCGCGGCGAGCGCAGCCTGACCCGGCGCACAGACTCGAACGACCTCAGGTTTCGGACCGCACCCTATGACCACCCAGCGAATCGGTTTTCTCATTTGGCCCAGCACCAGGCCCTTGACCCTGGCGCTGGCCGAGGAAGTGTTGCTGGTGGCGCAGCGGGTGCACCCGGATGTGGTCTACGAAATGGCCTTCCTGCAGGCGGAGCCGGCGCAAGAGGGTGGCTGGCGCCTGCCGGGCGAGCCGTGGACTGGCCGCCTGGAGGGGTGCCACAAGCTGTTTCTGGTTGCTGACGAGCCGCCTGCGGGAGTAGGGGCAGCCTTGTCGGCTGCTCTCAAGCAGCAGGCGCGCAGCGGTTGCATGATCGGTGGCCTGTCTGCCGGGGTTTATCCTCTGGCGATGCTCGGCTTGCTCGACGGTTATCGTGCTGCCGTGCACTGGCGCTGGCAGGATGATTTTGCCGAGCGCTTTCCTAAGGTCATCGCCACCAGTCACCTGTTCGACTGGGACCGCGATCGGCTGACGGCCTGTGGAGGCATGGCCGTAACCGACCTGCTGCTGGCCGTGCTGGCCCGCGATCATGGGGCGGAGCTGGCGGGGGCTGTTTCGGAAGAGTTGGTGGTAGAGCGCATCCGGGAGGGTGGTGAGCGCCAGCGCATTCCGCTGCAGAACCGCCTGGGCTCCAGCCACCCCAAGCTGACCCAGGCGGTGCTGTTGATGGAAGCCAACATCGAAGAGCCGCTGACCACCGACGAAATTGCCCAGCATGTGTGCGTGTCGCGCCGGCAGCTGGAGCGCATCTTCAAGCAGTACCTGAACCGCGTGCCGAGCCAATATTATCTAGAGCTGCGGCTGAACAAGGCGCGGCAGATGCTCATGCAGACCAGCAAGTCGATCATCCAGATCGGGTTGTCTTGTGGCTTTTCGTCGGGGCCGCATTTTTCCAGTGCCTATCGCAACTTCTTTGGTGCGACGCCACGGGAAGACCGTAATCAACGGCGTAGCAGCAGCCCGTTCGAACTCAGCTCGGCACCGGCTGAAAAAGGCTGATATTTTCTTCCGCTGTGCCGGCCTCTTCGCGGGTGAATCCGCTTCCACAGGATTAACGCAGCAGCTGGATTTTGCGGAGTCCCTGTGGGAGCGGGTTCACCCGCGAAGAGGTCGGCACAAGCAGCATCCATTCTTCAGGTGAACACCCGTTCACCCAGCCCCCTCTCTCCCGTACACTGCGCGATTGCGACAGTGTTTGTCGCATTGCCGAAAACCTTGCCAAAACTGGGTTTTGCGCTGTAACAAGTTGTCGCTTGGCCGCAAGGACAGGCGCGGATCAGTCCTTACAATCCCCCCATCGCTCGCCACTTCCAGGCCAGCGTTCCTCTTCAGGAGACTCAGATGTCCGTTGAGCAAGCCCCGGTGCAACGTGCCGATTTCGACCAGGTCATGGTCCCCAACTATTCTCCGGCGGCCTTCATTCCTGTGCGAGGCGAGGGTTCCCGCGTTTGGGATCAGTCGGGTCGCGAGCTGATCGACTTTGCCGGTGGCATCGCGGTAAACGCCCTGGGTCACTGTCACCCGGCACTGGTCAAGGCCCTGACCGAGCAGGCCAACACCCTCTGGCACGTATCCAACGTGTTCACCAACGAGCCGGCCCTGCGCCTGGCCCACAAACTGGTGGATGCCACCTTTGCCGACCGGGCGTTCTTCTGCAACTCTGGCGCCGAATCCAACGAGGCCGCTTTCAAGCTGGCCCGTCGCGTTGCGCATGACCGCTTCGGCCCGGAAAAGCACGAAATCATCGCCACCGTGAACAGCTTCCACGGTCGTACCCTGTTTACCGTCAGCGTTGGTGGCCAGCCGAAGTACTCCGATGGCTTCGGCCCCAAGATCACCGGCATCAGCCACGTGCCCTACAACGACCTGGAAGCGCTGAAGGCACAGATTTCCGACAAGACCTGCGCCGTGGTGATCGAGCCGATCCAGGGCGAGAGCGGCGTGGTGCCGGCCGACAAGGCCTACCTGGAAGGCGCGCGCAAGCTGTGCGACGAGCACAACGCCCTGCTGATCTTCGACGAAGTGCAGACCGGCGTGGGCCGTACCGGTTCGCTGTATGCCTACCAGCACTACGGCGTGACGCCAGACATCCTGACCAGCGCCAAGAGCCTGGGCGGCGGCTTCCCGATCGGCGCCATGCTGACCACCACCGAGCTGGCCAAACACCTGGCCGTCGGCACCCACGGCACCACCTATGGTGGCAACCCGCTGGGCTGCGCTGTTGCCTGTGCCGTGCTGGATGTGGTCAACACCCCGGAAACCCTGGCCGGCATCAAGGCCAAGCATGAGCGCTTCAAGACCCGTCTGGAGCAGATTGGCCAGAAGTACAACCTGTTCAGCCAGGTACGGGGCGTTGGCCTGCTGCTGGGCTGCGTGCTGACCGAAGCCTGGCAAGGCAAGGCCAAGGACGTACTCAACGCTGCCGAGAAAGAAGGCGTGATGGTGCTGCAGGCCGGCCCGGACGTGGTCCGCTTCGCGCCAAGCCTGGTGGTTGAAGACGCCGACATCGATGAAGGCCTGGATCGCTTCGAGCGCGCCGTGGCCACCCTGACCAAAGGCTGATCCGCCTGCGGCCACTTCGCCGGCCCCAGCCATGGCTGAGCCGGGCCGGCGATACCCGATTCCAGTGCAGGGGCCCGTGCGCCTGCCGTTTTTCCGTGCCGCCGTAAGTGGCCCGTATTCCAAAGGAGTGACACCATGCTGGTGATGCGCCCCGCGCAAATGGCTGATCTGAACGAAGTGCAGCGCATGGCTGCAGACAGCCCCATTGGTGTCACCTCGCTGCCGGACGACGCTGCTCGCCTGGGCGACAAGATCGCCGCTTCCGAGACTTCCTTCGCCGCCGAGGTCATCTTCAACGGTGAAGAAAGCTACTTCTTCGTGCTCGAAGACAGCGAAACCGGCAAGCTGGCCGGCTGCTCGGCCATTGTGGCGTCAGCGGGCTACTCCGAGCCGTTCTACAGCTTCCGTAACGAAACGTTCGTGCATGCCTCGCGCGAGCTGAAGATTCACAACAAGATTCACGTGCTGTCGCTGTGTCATGATCTGACCGGCAACAGCCTGCTGACCAGCTTCTATGTATTGCCAGAGCTGGTGAACAGTGGCTGGGCCGAGCTTAATTCGCGCGGTCGCCTGCTGTTCATGGCCGCGCATCCGGAGCGTTTCGCCGACTCGGTCGTGACCGAAATCGTCGGTTTCAGCGACGAGCAGGGCGAATCGCCGTTCTGGGATGCCATCGGCCGCAATTTCTTCGACCTCAACTATGCCGACGCCGAGCGCCTGTGTGGCCTTAAAAGCCGCACCTTCCTCGCCGAACTGATGCCGCACTACCCCATCTATGTGCCGCTGCTGCCTGATGAAGCGCAGGAAGCCATGGGCCAGGTGCACCCGCGCGCGCAGATCACCTTCGACATCCTCATGCGCGAAGGCTTCGAGACCGAGCACTACATCGACATCTTCGACGGCGGCCCGACCTTGCATGCGCGTACCTCGGGCATTCGCTCGATCGCTCAGAGCCGGGTAGTGCCGGTGAAAATCGAAGAAGCGCCAGCCAACGGCGGGCGCCCGTACCTGGTCTGCAACGGCCAGCTCCAGGACTACCGCGCGGTGCTGCTGGACCTCGACTGGGTACCCGGCAAACCGGTAAGCCTGAGCGTGGCGGCAGCCGATGCACTGGGTGTGGGCGAGGGCGCCAGCGTGCGCCTGGTGGCGGTCTGAGGTCTGGCGACAGACGTTTCGGGATTGATGCGTTAGCAGAGTTTCGCGCCGGCCGATGCCGTCGCACAAGGAGATAGCATGATCGTTCGTCCTGTACGCAGCAGCGATTTGCCTGCGTTGATCGAATTGGCACGCAGCACCGGTACCACCGGGCTGACCACGCTGCCGGCCAACGAAGAGCGCCTGGGGCATCGCGTTGGCTGGGCGGAAAAAAGCTTCCGTGGCGAGGCCGAGCGTGGCGACACTGACTACCTGTTCGTGCTGGAAAACGACGAAGGCCTGGTGGTGGGCATCAGTGCCATTGCCGGTGCTGTCGGCCTGCGCGAGCCCTGGTACAACTACCGGGTCGGCCTGACCGTCAGTGCCTCGCAGGAGCTGAAGATCTACCGCGAAATCCCCACGCTGTTCCTGGCCAACGACCTGACCGGCAACTCCGAGCTGTGCTCGTTGTTCCTGCGCAGCGACTACCGCTCCGGTCTGAATGGCCGCCTGCTGTCACGCGCGCGCATGCTGTTCATTGCCGAGTTCCCCGAGCTGTTCGGCAAGAAGATCATTGCCGAAATGCGCGGCATGTCGGACGAGCAGGGGCGTTCGCCGTTCTGGGAAAGCCTGGGCCGGCACTTTTTCAAGATGGAGTTCAGCCAGGCGGACTACCTCACTGGTGTGGGCAACAAGTCGTTCATCGCCGAGCTGATGCCCAAGTTCCCGCTGTACACCTGCTTCCTGTCCGAAGCGGCGCGCAATGTGATCGGCCGTGTGCACAAGGACACCGAGCCGGCGCTGGCCATGCTCAAGCAGGAAGGCTTCAACTACCAGGGCTACGTCGACATCTTCGATGCTGGCCCGGCCATCGAATGCGACACCGCCAGGATCCGCGCCGTGCGCGAGAGCCAGACCCTGGTGCTGGCGGTCGGTACGCCGGGCGATGACGCCACCCCTTACATCATCCACAACCGCAAGCGCGACGACTGCCGTATCACGGCTGCACCTGCGCGGTTGGCCGCCGGAACCCTGGTGGTCGACCCGCTGACCGCCAAGCGCCTGCGCATGGGGGCTGGCGACAATGTGCGTGCGGTGCCGCTGTCGGCTAGCCGGGAGGCCCAGTAAATGACCACGCATTTAATCGCAGGCAATTGGCAGGCCGGCCAGGGCGAAGCCCTGCAGTCGCTGAACCCGGTGACCCAGGCCGTGATCTGGCAAGGGCAGGGCGCCGACGCCAGCCAGGTGGAGGCCGCCGTGCAGGCCGCGCGCCAGGCGTTCCCGGCCTGGGCGCAATTGAGCCTGGAAGCGCGCATCGATGTGCTGGAGAAGTTCGCGGCGCAGTTGAAAGCGCACGCTGAAGCCATGGCCCAGTGCATCGGCGAGGAAACCGGCAAGCCGCTGTGGGAATCGGCGACCGAAGTCACCAGCATGATCAACAAGGTGGCGATTTCGGTGCAAAGCTACCGCGAGCGCACCGGCGAAAAGAGTGGCCCGCTGGCCGATGCCACGGCGGTGTTGCGGCACAAGCCCCACGGCGTGGTGGCCGTCTTCGGCCCTTACAACTTCCCCGGCCACTTGCCTAACGGCCACATTGTGCCGGCGTTGTTGGCAGGCAATTGCGTGGTGTTCAAGCCCAGTGAGCTGACCCCCAAAGTGGCCGAGCTGACCGTCAATTGCTGGATCGCCGCTGGCTTGCCGGCGGGTGTGCTGAACCTGGTGCAGGGCGCACGCGAAACCGGTGTAGCGCTGGCTGCCAACCCAGGCATCGATGGCCTGTTCTTCACCGGCTCCAGCCGCACCGGCAACCTGCTGCACCAGCAGTTCGCCGGCCGCCCGGACAAGATCCTGGCCCTGGAAATGGGGGGCAACAACCCGCTGGTGGTGGACGAGGTCAAGGACATCGACGCGGCGGTGTACACCATTATCCAGTCGGCGTTCATTTCTGCCGGCCAGCGCTGCACCTGTGCCCGGCGCCTGCTGGTGCCGCAAGGTGCCTGGGGTGATGCGCTGATCGCGCGCCTGGTCGAAGTGTGCAAAACCATCACGGTAGGTGCGTTCGATGAGCAACCGGCGCCGTTCATGGGCTCGGTGATCTCGCTGCACGCGGCGCAGGCGCTGATGGCGGCGCAGGCCGAGCTGGTTGCCAACGGTGGCGTGAAGCTGCTGGAAATGACCCAGCCGCAGGCCGATGCCGCGCTGCTGACCCCGGGCATCGTCGATGTCACTGGCGTGGCCGGGCGACCGGACGAAGAGTTCTTCGGCCCACTGCTGCAAGTCATCCGTTATGCCGACTTCGATGCGGCCATCGATGAAGCCAACAACACCCAGTACGGCCTGGCCGCCGGGTTGTTGTCCGACTCCCGCGCCCGCTACCAGTACTTCTGGCTGCGCAGCCGTGCCGGCATCGTCAACTGGAACAAGCAACTGACCGGTGCCGCCAGCAGCGCGCCGTTCGGCGGTGTGGGCGCCAGTGGCAACCACCGCGCCAGCGCCTATTACGCGGCTGACTATTGCGCTTACCCCGTGGCTTCGCTGGAGACCGCCAGCCTTGCCTTGCCGGCGACGTTGACGCCGGGCGTCACCCTATAACAACAGGTCACGGAGCCTAGCCGATGAAATCCTATGAAGTGAATTTTGATGGCCTGGTGGGGCCTACCCACAACTATGGCGGCCTGTCCTACGGCAACGTGGCTTCGCAAAGCAACAGCCAGCAGGGTTCCAACCCGCGTGAAGCCGCGCGCCAGGGCCTGGCGAAAATGAAGGCGCTGGCTGACCTGGGCTTCAAGCAAGGCGTGCTGGCGCCGCAGGAACGCCCGGATGTGGCCGCCCTGCGCCGCCTGGGCTTCAGCGGCAGCGATGCGGAAGTGATCCAGCGTGCGGCTAAAGAAGCGATGCCGCTGCTGGTGGCCAGCTGCTCGGCATCGAGCATGTGGGTGGCCAACGCGGCCACGGTCAGCCCCAGTGCCGACACCGCGGATGGCCGCGTGCATTTCACCGCTGCCAACCTGAACTGCAAGTACCACCGCAGCATCGAGCACCCGACCACCAGCCGTGTGCTGGGCGCCATGTTCAACAACGAGAACCACTTTGCCCACCACGCCGCATTGCCTGCCGTGGCACAGTTCGGTGACGAGGGCGCGGCCAACCACACGCGCTTCTGCCGTGCCTATGGCGAGCCGGGCGTTGAGTTCTTCGTTTACGGCCGCAGTGCCTTCGACAGCCGCTACCCGGCCCCGCAGAAGTACCCGGCCCGGCAAACCCTGGAGGCCTCGCAGGCCGTGGCCCGGCTGCATGGGCTGAGTGATGGCGGTGTGGTCTACGCTCAACAGAACCCGTCGGTGATCGACCAGGGCGTGTTCCACAACGATGTGATTTCGGTGGGTAACGGCGAGGTGCTGTTCTACCACGAGGACGCCTTCCTGGAGACCGACACGGTGCTTGGCCAGCTGCGAGCTAAACTGGCCAGCAAGGGTGGCAACTTCCAGTCTATCTGTGTGCCACGGGCGGCGGTGACGGTTGAGGATGCGGTGCGTTCCTACCTGTTCAACAGCCAGCTGCTCAGCCGCGACGACGGTTCCATGCTGCTGGTGGTGCCGGAAGAGTGCCGCAACAATGAGCGGGTTTGGGCCTACCTGGGCCAGCTGACCAGCCAGGGTGGCGCGGTGAAGGAGGTCAAGGTGTTCGACCTCAAGCAGAGCATGCAAAACGGCGGTGGCCCGGCTTGCCTGCGTTTGCGCGTGGCGTTGAAAGAAACGGAACTGGCAGCGGTCAACCAAGGCGTTATCATGACCGCCCCGCTGTACGACACCTTGCTGCAGTGGGTCGACAAGCACTACCGCGACCGCCTGGGCGAAGCGGACTTGGCCGACCCGCAACTGCTGGTGGAGTGCCGTACAGCACTGGATGAATTGACCCAGATCCTGAAGTTGGGCTCGGTATACCCGTTCCAACGCCAACCTTGAAGAGAGACTTTGCAATGACCGACGCCCTGCGCCTGATCCTCGAAGATGAAGACGGCACCCAGCTGGAAACCTCCTGCACCCGTTTTGCCGTGGTCTGGCAAGGCAAGGAAGTGTGGATTCAGCAGGACGGCCGTGGCCAGCTGCTGATCGGTGTGGATGTCGAAGAAGACGACACCGAGTATGCCAACCTGCTGCTGCGCCCGATGGCCACCAATCTGGTCAGCCTGCAGCTGGAAATGGAGCCGGCCGAGGTTGGCGAAGACGACGATCACGTCCATGGCCCTGACTGCGGACACCACCACTAAGGAAGCCCTTATGCTCGCCCTTGGCAAATTGCTTGAGCTGACCCTCACCGATCACGAACCGGCCGAGAAGACCCAAGTGACACCCAAGGGCGCGCGTTTGCGCTGGTTGGGGGAGGGCGCGCTGGAAGTACGCCCGCCCGAAAACGAAGATTGCGGGCTGGACTTGCTGTTGTCTGCCGGTATTCATGGCAACGAAACGGCGCCGATCGAATTGCTCGAGCGGCTGCTGCACGGCGTGGCCAATGGCAAGATCAAGCCTAAGGCTCGGTTGCTGTTCCTGTTCGGCAACCCAGCGGCCATCCGCAAGGGTGAGCGCTTTATCGAGCAGGACATCAACCGGCTGTTCAACGGCCGCCATGAGCTTTCCAGTGGTTTCGAGGCTTTGCGTGCCGCGGAGCTTGAGCAGTTCGCCCGGGTGTTCTTTAGCAAGCCGGGGCGCAGCCGCCTGCATTACGACCTGCATACCGCCATTCGCGGTTCGAAGATCGAGCAATTCGCCTTGTACCCTTATAAAGAGGGGCGCAAGCATTCTCGTCGTGAGTTGGCGCGCCTGGCGGCAGCGGGCATGGAGGCGGTGCTGCTGCAGAGCAAATCCTCCATCACTTTCAGTGCCTTCACCTATGAACAGCTGGATGCTGAAGCCTTCACCCTGGAGCTTGGCAAGGCTCGCCCGTTCGGCCAGAACGAGCAAGTCAACCTCGACAAGCTGGAAGAGCGGCTGATCCGCATCATCGAGGCTACCGAGCCAGAGGGCGAGGGTTCGCTGGATGGCCTGCAACTGTTCAGCGTGTCTCGCGAAATCATCAAGCACAGCGACAGCTTCCACCTGCACCTGCCGGCGGACATCGAGAACTTCTCCGAACTGAGCAAGGGGTATCTGTTGGCCGAGGATCTGGCTGAGATGCGCTGGGTGGTCGAAGAGGAGGGGGCACGCATCATTTTCCCCAACCCCAGGGTCAAGAACGGTTTGCGGGCAGGTATTCTGATCGTGCCGGATTCTGGGCAGCGCCTGGGATGAATGGCCGCCCGGGCTGGGGCGCATGGCAGTGCATCACCACCATGCGTATCAGCCTGGTACTAGTAATAGAGGCGTGGTGGCAGGCCTAGCTCGAGCCGTAGGGCGTTCTCGGTGAACGGCGAGGGGTTGGTGTCGGTCGGCGGTGTTGCCGGGTCGTTGTCGAAATCATAGAAAACGCCAGTCTCCAGGCCTATCGCTTGCAGTTGCGCCGCGTTTACCTGAACTTCCCTGTAATCGAAGGTCTCGATCGTCTGGCTACCCGGTACGGTAGTGCCTTTAAAAGCATTGTAGGCTTCACACAAGCAGCGGTAGAAGTCCAGCAGTGGCAGGTTTTCGCTGTCCGAGCGCGCAAGGTTAAGCGCCAGGTCGCCGCCCTCGGCGGGCCAGCCGGATACCCACTGCATCCTTTCGTTTTGCTGCAGGTAATGGTCATTCTCGGTGGGGTCTGAAACGTGTACCTCAAAGCGGGTGGCCGTTCGGGTTTCGCTGATCCGTATCCACGAGCGCCTGGCCAGTTGGGTCAGTAATCGCTGGCCACAAGCGGTATGGCGCAGGAAGGTGAGATGATTGTTGACTGCCTGGGTGAAGCTGATGCTGCCTTTTATCTCGAAGGTGGCACTGGCCAGGCTGTCCAAGGGCGCTGCAAGGGGGGCTTGGAAACGTTCGTCGCCGGGTTTTCCTCGCGCATAGAGGCCCGATCCGTGAGGGTTGCCGATCAGAACATGGCCGGTGAGGATGAGGTCGGCCGAGGCACTGTTGATGAATGTCAGTCCTGTGCCCACGGTAATGTCGATAGTGTTTGATTCCGTGAACACTTCCGTGACGCCACCGCCTGTCTTGATGGTGTTCCTGCCAGCTCCAGCCAGGATGATCAGGGGGATTTGCACATCATCGGCAACGCTGATTTTGGTGCCGCCGTCTTTCGTCTTGAGGATGAGTGTTTGGTGGGGCGTTGGCGCGAGGATGAAGCGCTTGCCGTTGACCACGGCGCGCAGGTGGCAATCGTAGGTCGAGATCTCGATGTTCGCACCGGCGGTACGGCTCTCGATCACCATATGGTGTCGGGCCGGGATCCGGTTTCCGTCGAGCAAGACCTGTTCGAGATAGATTTCCTGCTGGTCGTCGCTGTACTCGATAAGGTGATGCAGGGTCTTGTCGGGCGTGGCCGTGTCCTTGCGCTGGGTGTAACCACTGGTTCTTCCGGAAATGAAATAGGTCGGTTTGGGATTCATATTGTTACCTCGAATGCACTGGGCTGCCTGTGATGAAGGTGGCACGGCAGGCAAGGTAAGCGTGGTGACGCGAAGCATCGCGGTAATTATCTGGCGCATGCAGCTGGCATCTTCATGCGCCTGTGAGGTCGAGTTTTGGATCCTGTCTCGGATGAAAACCTTTTAATTCACCGCCTGTTCCATTTTCCCTTCCCGTGGGCGGTAATTGGCTTGCCAGTGGCGAAAGGCTGCATTTAGCATCCGGTCATGTCAGTTTCGTTTGCAAGGGCGCCAAAAGCCGTCCGATCGACGCTTTCTTTTGCATAAACACACTGCACCGAGCTTGCAGGACCGATATAATGCGGCCCTTTGCCGTCGTTTCGTCGACGTGTTTGCCCACCAGGGCCGCCGTTTCCGTGGAAGAACCTATGAAAAGCGCAGAAATCCGTGAAGCCTTCCTTCGCTTCTTCGAAGAGCAGGGCCATACCCGAGTCGCCTCCAGTTCGCTGATCCCGAACAACGACCCGACCTTGCTGTTCACCAATGCCGGCATGAACCAGTTCAAGGACTGCTTCCTCGGCGCGGAGAAGCGTGCCTACACCCGTGCCGTCAGCAGCCAGAAGTGCGTGCGCGCCGGTGGCAAGCACAACGACCTGGAAAACGTCGGTTACACCGCGCGTCACCATACGTTCTTCGAAATGCTGGGCAACTTCAGCTTCGGCGACTACTTCAAGCGCGATGCGATCACCTTCGCCTGGACCTTCCTGACCTCGGAGCAATGGCTGAACCTGCCCAAGGAAAAGCTCTGGGTCACCGTCTACGCCACTGACGACGAAGCCTACGACATCTGGACGAAGGAAGTCGGCGTGCCGGAAGAGCGCATGGTGCGCATCGGCGACAACAAAGGCGCCCCGTACGCCTCCGACAACTTCTGGACCATGGGCGACACCGGCCCGTGCGGCCCATGCACCGAGATTTTCTACGACCACGGCCCGGACATCTGGGGCGGCCCACCCGGCTCGCCAGAAGAAGACGGCGACCGTTACATCGAGATCTGGAACAACGTTTTCATGCAGTTCAACCGCACCGCCGACGGCGTGCTGCACCCGCTGCCAGCGCCGTCGGTAGACACCGGCATGGGCCTGGAGCGTGTCAGCGCCGTGCTGCAGCACGTGCACTCGAACTACGAGATCGACCTGTTCCAGAACCTGCTGGCGGCGGCTGCCAAGGCCATCGGTTGCAGCAACGACGGCCAGGCCTCGCTGAAAGTGGTGGCCGATCATATCCGTTCGTGCGGTTTCCTGATCGCCGACGGCGTGCTGCCTTCCAACGAAGGCCGTGGCTATGTGCTGCGCCGCATCATCCGCCGCGCCTGCCGTCACGGTAACAAGCTGGGTGCCAAGGGCAGCTTCTTCTACCAGATCGTCGCCGCACTGGCCGCCGAAATGGGCGAGGCCTTCCCAGAGCTGAAGAGCCAGCAAGCGCACATCGAGCGCGTGCTCAAGGCCGAGGAAGAGCAGTTTGCCAAGACCCTGGAGCAGGGCCTGCGTATTCTTGAGCAAGACCTGGCTCAGCTTAGAGGCGACGTGGTACCGGGCGACGTGGTGTTCAAGCTGTACGACACCTACGGCTTCCCGATGGACCTGACCGCCGACATTGCCCGTGAGCGTGAGCTGACCATCGACGAAGCCGGTTTCGAGCGCGAAATGGACGCCCAGCGTGAGCGTGCCCGCTCCGCCAGTGCCTTCGGCATGGACTACAACAGCCTGGTCAAGGTCGACACCGCCACCGAGTTTCTCGGCTACGACGTCACCGAAGGCCAGGGCAAGATCATCGCCCTGTACAAGGACGGCCAGTCCGTTGACCAGCTGGGTGAAGGCGAGCAGGGCGTGGTCGTGCTCGACCGTACGCCGTTCTATGCCGAATCCGGTGGCCAGGTGGGTGACACCGGCTTCCTGCAGGCTGGCGCTGCGCGCTTCGACGTGCGCGACACCACCAAGACCGGTGGTGCCTTCCTGCACCACGGCGTGGTCGCCAGCGGTGCGCTGGTCATCGGCTCGCCGGTCGAGGCCAAGGTCGATGCCGACGTGCAGCACGCCACCTCGCTGAACCACTCCGCCACCCACCTGCTGCACGAAGCGCTGCGCCAGGTACTGGGCGAGCACGTACAGCAGAAGGGCTCGCTGGTCGACAGCCAACGCCTGCGTTTCGACTTCAGCCACTTCGAGGCGGTGAAACCGGAGCAGATCAAGGCCCTGGAAGACATCGTCAACCGCGAAGTGCGCAAGAACACCCCGGTGGAAACCGAACTGACCGACATCGAAACCGCCAAGGCCAAAGGCGCCATGGCGCTGTTCGGCGAGAAGTACGGCGACACCGTGCGTGTACTGAGCATGGGCGGAGATTTCTCGGTTGAGCTGTGCGGCGGTATCCACGCCAAGCGCACCGGTGACATCAGCCTGTTCAAGATCATCAGCGAAGGCGGCGTGGCCTCTGGCGTACGCCGTATCGAAGCCGTTACCGGCGCAGCAGCGCTGGCCTACCTGAACGCTGCCGAAGAGCAGGTCAAGGAAGCCGCGCAACTGGTGAAAGGTAATCGCGACAACCTGATCGACAAGCTGTCGGCTGTGCTTGAGCGCAACCGCCAGCTGGAGAAGCAGCTGGAACAGCTGCAGGCCAAGGCCGCCAGCGCCGCCGGAGACGATCTCTCCAATGCGGCCGTTGAGGTCAAGGGCGCCAAGGTGCTTGCTGCCCGCCTGGATGGGCAGGACGGCAAGGCTTTGCTGGCCCTGGTCGATCAACTGAAGAACAAGCTCGGCCACGCAGTGATCCTGCTGGGCAGCGAGCATGAGGGCAAGGTTGTGCTGGTGGCCGGCGTAACCAAGGACCTCTCCAGCCAACTCAAGGCTGGCGATCTGATGAAACAAGCCGCTGCGGCGGTGGGTGGCAAGGGCGGTGGCCGTCCGGACATGGCCCAGGGTGGTGGCGTCGACGTCGCTGCACTGGACCAGGCCTTGGCGCTGGCCGTGCCATTTGCAGAGCAGGGACTTTGAGATGAAGGGGCGGGTGGTCTAGTCACTTGCCCCTTCATGTTGGATTGTTTTTTGGGGCCCTGTATGGGCTGAGGCACCATTGAAATGGCGTTGATCGTACAGAAATTTGGCGGCACCTCTGTCGGTTCCATCGAGCGGATCGAGCAGGTAGCCGAAAAGGTCAAGAAACACCGTGAAGCGGGCGACGACCTGGTGGTTGTATTGTCGGCCATGAGCGGTGAAACCAATCGCCTGATCGACCTGGCCAAGCAGATCACCGATCAGCCGGTTCCGCGTGAACTGGACGTGATCGTGTCGACCGGTGAGCAGGTCACCATCGCCCTGCTGACCATGGCCTTGATCAAGCGCGGTGTGCCAGCGGTGTCGTACACCGGCAACCAGGTGCGCATCCTTACCGACAGCGCGCACAACAAGGCGCGCATCCTGCAGATCGACGACCAGAAGATTCGCGCCGACCTCAAGGAAGGCCGCGTGGTCGTGGTGGCGGGCTTCCAGGGTGTCGACGAGCACGGCAGCATCACCACCCTGGGCCGTGGCGGCTCCGACACCACCGGCGTGGCCCTGGCGGCAGCGCTGAAGGCGGACGAGTGCCAGATCTACACCGACGTCGATGGCGTCTACACCACCGACCCGCGCGTCGTGCCGCAGGCTCAGCGCCTGGAGAAGATCACCTTCGAAGAGATGCTGGAAATGGCCAGCCTCGGTTCCAAGGTGCTGCAGATCCGTTCGGTGGAGTTCGCCGGCAAGTACAACGTCCCGCTGCGCGTGCTGCACAGCTTCAAGGAGGGTCCGGGTACCCTCATTACCATTGATGAAGAGGAATCCATGGAACAGCCGATCATTTCCGGTATCGCCTTCAACCGTGATGAAGCCAAGCTGACCATTCGCGGCGTGCCGGACACCCCGGGCGTGGCCTTCAAGATCCTCGGCCCGATCAGCGCTTCGAACATCGAAGTGGACATGATCGTGCAGAACGTTGCCCACGATAACACCACCGACTTCACCTTCACCGTACACCGCAACGAGTACGAGAAGGCGCAAAGCGTGCTGGAAAACACCGCCCGCGAAATCGGTGCCCGTGAAGTGATTGGCGACACCAAGATCGCCAAGGTCTCGATCGTTGGCGTCGGCATGCGTTCGCACGCCGGTGTGGCCAGCCGCATGTTCGAAGCCCTGGCCAAGGAGAGCATCAACATCCAGATGATCTCCACCTCCGAGATCAAGGTCTCGGTCGTGATCGAAGAGAAGTACCTGGAGCTGGCCGTACGCGCGCTGCACACCGCGTTTGAGCTCGACGCTCCTGCCCGACAGGGCGAGTAAGGCGCTGCCTGGAAGGGCGCGGCTGGTGCCGCGCCCTTCGCGTTTCTGCTCGCCACGCAGGCCCTGTCCTGCCCTGTGTGGCGCGTAACCGGGTCCCGTCGTCGTCCACGACTGGCCCTGATACCCAAGACTGTTACCCCTGAATGTTTTGCGTAAGGAGAAAGCTATGTTGATTCTGACTCGTCGGTGCGCCGAGAGCCTGATCATTGGAGACGGCGAGATCACCGTGACGGTGCTTGGCGTCAAAGGCAACCAGGTGCGTATTGGCGTCAGCGCCCCGAAAGAAGTGGCTGTTCACCGCGAGGAAATCTACCTGCGGATCAAGAAGGAGAAGGATGAAGAGCCAAGCCTTTAATTTTTTTGAAGTTTTTTTCAAAAAAAGGGTTGCAAAGGTGAAAGAGGTTCTTTAATATTCGCCTCGTGTTGCGGTGAGGTGGCCGAGTGGCCGAAGGCGCTCCCCTGCTAAGGGAGTATACCTCATAAGGGTATCGGGGGTTCGAATCCCCCCTTCACCGCCATTATTTGCGTAGGGCGCTGTAAACGGTAAGAATACTAAGTCGTTGATTTTAAACGAAAACATTCTTGCAAAAATGTTTCAGCGACCTATAATGCGCGGCAAGACACGGACTCATAGCTCAGCTGGATAGAGTACTCGGCTACGAACCGAGCGGTCGCAGGTTCGAATCCTGCTGAGTCCGCCACTTTTGAAGTGGCTTTGTTTGCAAGGCTGCTTCAATCAACCAGCGGTATCTGGTCTAAAACTGCCAATCGCGGACTCATAGCTCAGCTGGATAGAGTACTCGGCTACGAACCGAGCGGTCGCAGGTTCGAATCCTGCTGAGTCCGCCACTTTCTTGAAGTGGCTCTGCTTGCAAAGCTGCTTCAGTCAACCAGCGGTAATCTGGTCTAAAACTGCCAATCGCGGACTCATAGCTCAGCTGGATAGAGTACTCGGCTACGAACCGAGCGGTCGCAGGTTCGAATCCTGCTGAGTCCGCCACTTTTTGAAGTGGCTCTGCTTGCAAAGCTGTTTCAGTCAACCAGTGGTAACCTGGTCTAAAATTACCACCACGGACTCATAGCTCAGCTGGATAGAGTACTCGGCTACGAACCGAGCGGTCGCAGGTTCGAATCCTGCTGAGTCCGCCATACCCCATCAAGAAGCCCGCTCATTTTGAGCGGGCTTTTTGTTTTTCTGCGCCAATGAATTGTTGGTGATGTCGATCTACGCTCTTCTGTAATGATTGTGGTGTAGCTTGGCGCCGCCGTGCGGCAACCCAGACAAATGTGCTTTCCCATCCACAACAACCGTCGCACTGATAGCTTCGAGCGTTGTCCTAGCTTTATCACGCAAACGATTGTTCTGGCCAAAAATTTAAGCGATCTGACAGCTTTAGCAGTGTATGATTGCGCCCGTCAGCCCCGCCGGGGCTTGTGGAAAACCACCATGGACTTACCCAGTAGTTACTCGCTAACACGATTCATACAGAAAGATCTGACCGATTGATTCTCCCGGCGTGCTCCGCTGCTGGGAGTGGAGTTCGCCTATGACGGAAGTAGAAGTAAAAAAAGCGCAAGAGAGCCTGCAGGATCGCCTGGCCCAGGTGGTCGAATTGCTGCAGCGCCAGCGTGTGGTCGAAGACCTGACTCACCGCCAGGAAGGCGCGCACAACGACCTGGTGGAAAACCTCGTCCACCGCCAGAACCTCGTCGAGCTGCAGCGTAAGCTTGATGACCTGCACCCCGCCGACATCGCCTATATCCTCGAAGCCTTGCCTCTGGAAGACCGCCTGACGGTCTGGCAACTGGTGCGCTCGGATCGCGATGGCGACATCCTGCTGGAAGTATCCGACTCGGTTCGTCAATCGCTGATCGCTGACATGGACGATCACGAGCTGTTGGCCGCCGCCAAGGAAATGGACGCCGACGAGCTGGCCGACCTGGCCCCAGAGCTGCCGCGCGACGTTATCCATGAGCTGATGGAAACCCTCGATGCCCAGCAACGCGAACGTGTGCGTTCGGCGCTGAGCTACGACGAGGAGCAGGTCGGTGCGCTGATGGACTTCGAGATGGTCACCATCCGCGAAGACGTCAGCCTGGAAGTGGTGCTGCGCTACCTGCGCCGCCTGAAAGAGCTGCCCAACCACACCGACAAACTGTTCGTGGTCGATTACGACGGCATCCTCAAGGGTGTGTTGCCCATCAAGCGCCTGCTGGTCAACGACCCGGAGAAGAAGGTGGCGGAGGTCATGGCGACCGACCCGGTGTCCTTCCAGCCCGAGGAAGATGCCTATGATGCGGCGCAGGCTTTCGAGCGTTACGACCTGGTATCGGCACCTGTCGTAGACAAGGGCGAGCGCCTGATCGGCCGTTTGACCATTGACGAGATGGTCGACCTGATCCGTGAGGAGAGCGAGAGCGAAGTCCTCAACATGGCGGGTCTGCGTGAAGAGGAAGATATCTTTGCTTCGGTCTGGCGCTCGTTCCGCAACCGCTGGGCGTGGCTGGCGATCAATCTGATTACCGCGTTCCTCGCTTCGCGAGTGATCGGGGTGTTCGAGGGGTCGATCGAAAAGCTGGTGGCGTTGGCTGCGTTGATGCCGATCGTTGCGGGTATTGGTGGCAACTCGGGTAACCAGACCATCACCATGATTGTCCGCGCCATGGCGCTGGACCAGGTATCGCCGGGCAATACCAGCCGCCTGATGCGCAAGGAACTGGCGGTGTCGCTGATCAACGGCCTGGTGTGGGGCGGAGTGATTGGTGCCGTGGCTTTCTGGTTGTACGGCAGCTGGTCGCTGGGCGTGGTGATGACCGCCGCGATGACCTTGAACCTGTTGCTGGCGGCGCTGATGGGTGTGCTCATCCCGATGACATTGGCCCGCTTGGGGCGCGACCCGGCGATGGGGGCGAGTGTGATGATCACTGCCGTGACCGACAGTGGTGGCTTCTTCATCTTCCTCGGTCTGGCCACGCTGTTCCTGCTGTAATCCTGCCTTTGTGACTTACACGGTCCTACGAATGCTCGCGTCTCTTGCAGAACCAGCCACCCACAAAAAAGCCAGCTTACGCTGGCTTTTTTGTGCTCGCTTGCAGGCCTCAGGAGGCGTCGGCGGCCATTTCCACATCGTGAGCGATGAGGGCGACCAAGGCATTCTGCTGGCGGTGAGACAGTTGGCGGAAGCGCTGCAGCAACTCGCGCTCATGCAGGGACAGCTCAGGGCTGTCCAGGCGCATGCTCAGCTCGTCACCCAACGCACCTTCCTGGATAAGGCTCTGCTCCAGGCGCGCGATGATTTCGGAGTTCATGCTGCGGTGATGGTTGCGCGCTACCTCGGCAATGCGCTCACGCATCCCGTCTGGCAGGCGGACGACGAACTTGTCAGCGGTGCGGCTCGAATAAATAGCCTGTTTCATTGGGCGCATATAAATTGACCGGAGTTTGGTTCAGGGGAAGCGGTTCTCAAATTGGCCGCACGGGGTGGAAGTACGACCGTGGCGACGACAAAATGTTCAACCGTCAGTGAAAAATGGATGCTCATCTTGCCTCATGGTCGCCGTTTCCTTGGCGTCAATTCTGTGACAAATAGTGAGCCGGATAAAGGCTTTATGCCAGTACCAATTATCAGAAATGAGCACTGGTTTGAAAAGTTTTACATGATCCGGCTTGCCTGACCGTCAGTCTTTTGCCGTCAAAAACTGGTAAAACACAGCAAAAGGACAGGAAAACCCCTAGAATGCGCCGGTTTCCCTCCATAGAGCATAGTGGCTATGCAACATGACGCAAGCGACCGCCGATCAGGGGCAGGCCGGCTGATATTTCTGGTAGGACCGTCAGGTTCGGGAAAAGATTCCCTGATCGATGCTTCGCGTGAGCGGCTGGCAGCCGCCGGGGTGGAGGTTGCCCGTCGGGTCATTACCCGCTCCGCCGAAGCCAAGGGCGAAGCTGCCCAAGGGGTCACGGCGGAACAGTTTGAAACCCTGTGCGCGCAGGGCGCATTTGCCATGTGCTGGCGGGCCAATGGCCTGGGCTATGGCATTCCCCGCCAGGTGGATGAGTGGTTGGCGGCGGGCAAGGCGGTGCTGGTGAATGGCTCGCGGGCTTACCTGCCCGAAGCGCGTCAGCGTTATCCGGGCATGCTGGCAGTGCTGGTTGAGGTCAGGCCGGATGTGCTGCGCCAGCGCTTGCTGGCCCGGGGCCGCGAAAGCGTCGAAGAGGTTGAGCAGCGGTTGGCGCGCAGTGCTCGTTTGCAGGTGTTGTCCGATCCTTCGGTGCATGTGCTGGACAACTCGACAAGCCTGGAGGCAGCGGTCGCGGCCCTGTTCGGGCTGCTTCGCGATGAAGGGGTGCTGCCGCCGGTGTAGCAGTGCCAGAAAAGGATTACGCGAAAAAGCCAGGTAGAGGCATGACAAACGCCAGCATGCTGGTTAACATGCTGGCCGTCCCGCTGTGCAGCGCTCGCTGCCGGCGCTTGCGTCTCAGTAGCTCAATTGGATAGAGCATCCCCCTCCTAAGGGGAAGGTTGCAGGTTCAATTCCTGCCTGGGACGCCATTTCCTGTTTCCCCACATGCCCGCCCTCCATCATTGCAACGCGCGATGGTGTTGTTCGTCTGCCTTGCGACCGGCCAGGCGCTGACGCATCACGAAGTACCCCGCCACCACCAGTACCACTGTGAGCACTGTGAACCAGAACTGGAAGCGTGACGCCGGTTCGAATGCCTGGGTGCCGATCACCGCCAGCAAGGCGAACAACGCGACGATGTTGGCATACGGGAACAGCCAGGCCCGGAAGGCTGTCGGGTCGATCGCTTCGTGGCGGGTTTTCCAGCGCATGGCCACGTGGGCGATGATGATGAAGATCCATACGACCATCACCAGGCTGCCGGTGCTCTTGGCCAAGGTCATGAACAGGTCGCCGCCGCTGATGAAGTGCACGGTCAGGATCATCGTGCAGATCGACAGGCTAAGCAGCAATGCATTGATCGGCACACCTTTGGCGCTCGTGCGCGAGAACAGCTTGGGTGCGTGCCCGCGCTGGCTGAGGGAGAACAGCATGCGCGAGTTGGAGAACATGAACGAATTCATCACCGACATGAACGAGACGAACAGCACGAGTTTCATGGCCACCGCAGCACCACCGAACCCGGCCAGGCTGAACAGCGAAACGTAGGGTGAAGCCAGGTTGGCCTTGTCGGTCCACGGCAGGCAAAGGATCAGGATCGACACCGAGCCTACATAGAACAGCATCACCCGCAGGATCACGCTCTTGATTGCGCGAATCACGTTCTGTCGCGGGTTTTCCGACTCACCTGCAGCCACGGCGGCAATTTCGCTGCCGCCCAGCGAGAAGATCACCACGATCACGCCGGCCATCACCGGTGACAGGCCGTTGGGCATGAAGCCGTCATGGGCGGTGAGGTTGACCAGCCCGGGGGAGGGAATGTTGCTATGCAGGCCAAGCAGGATCGAAATGCCCAGCAGCATGAAGATGACAATGGTGGCGACCTTCATCGCGGCCAGCCAGTATTCCACTTCGGCAAAGGAACGTACCGAGTAGGCGTTGCTGGCCATCAGCGTTACCAGCATCAGGAAAGCGCCTGCCCAGATCGGCAACCAAGGTAGAAAGTCATGCAGGATCGCGCCCAACAGCACGGCTTCGAGGGTGATGGTCATCATCGACTTGAACCAGTACAGCCAGCCGACAGCAAACCCGGCCCAGTCACCGAGGTAGGTGTTGGCGTAGGTCGAGAACGAACCGGCATCCGGGTTGCGGCAGGCCATTTCGCCGAGCATGAACATGACCAGGGTGACCACCAACCCCCCGATAAAGTACGACAGGATGGCCGCAGGGCCCGCGGAGGCGATTAACGCGCCAGACCCCATGAACAGCCCGGCACCGATTACCCCGCCCAGGGCAATCATGGTGATGTGCCGCTGCTTCAGGCTTTGTTTCAAACTGTTGGATTGCATTTCCTTGTCCTCTCTTATTATTGGGGGCCGACAACGTCCCCCTACGCAGGCACTGTCATGCGCCTGCGTCCACGCGTGGCAAATAGCTACCAGGCTGCCACCATGGACAGTAAGGCCAAGGACCTCAAACGAATTCTGTGCACAACATCCTGCGGATTTTTCCTAAGGGCTGTTGCGCTTCATGCCGCGTGGCTGACACTTTCCCCTAAAGCCCCCAGTGCTTCAGCGCCCACAACACTCCCATGCCCACAACCAGCGTCAGCATCGTGCTGCGTGTGCGCCAGGCTACCAGCGCCGCCAGTATTGCCGCGGGTAGCTGCGGGTTCGTCCAGTCGAACCCGGCATGTCGGTCAGGGAAGACCACGGCCGGCAACACCAGCGCAGCCAGTACACTGGCCGGCACATAGGCCAGTGCGCGGCGAAACAGCGGCGGGATGCGCAACACCGTGTGCAGTTCGATAAACGACAGCCGGATGGCGAAGGTGCCCAGGCCAATCAGCACGAAGGTTATCCACTGGGTCGTTTCGCTCATGATGCATTCTGCTCTGTATGGGCTTCAGGTACGGCGTGCTGTTTTTGCCGGCTCTCGATGGCCAGCCCCGCAATGATCCCGCCCACGGCGCCGGTCAGCAGGCCAAGGTTGTAGGGCAGGTCAACGGCCAGCACCGCAAGCACGCCACCGGTCAGCGCGGCGCCGAGCATGGCGGTATTGCGAATGCCGGGTATCAGCAAGGCCAGGAACGACAACGGTATGGCAAAACCCAATGACCAGTCTTCCGGAATGCCTGCGCCCAGGTACATGCCCGCCAGCACCGAGAGGTTCCAGCCGAACCACATGGTGATCGCCGTGCCGGCGTAATAGGGGTAGGCCTGCTGGCCTAGCCCGCCTGCGCCCATTTTCAGCGTGCACAGGGCAAAGGACTGGTCCGAGAGCATGAACGCCATTGGCCACTTGTGGCGGCGCGGGAGGTGGCCCAGGTGTGGGGCCAGGCTGGCGCTGTACATCAGAAAGCGCAGGTTGATCACCAGTGCGGTAACCACCATCGTCACTGGCAGGGCGGCGTTTTGCATCAACTGCATCACCACCATTTGTGCAGAGCCGGAGTAGAACAGCAAGGTCATGCCAATGGCGTCGGCCGGTGACAGGCCCATGCCGATTGCCGTAACCCCGGTGATCAGGCCAAAAGGCACAATCCCGGAGGTCAACGGCAGAACGCTTTGTGCGCCCTGCTTGAATGCTTGGGTCGCGCTTGGGTACTGCATGGGAGTTCCTTGGATATGTTCGGAAGGCGCATGGACACCCTCACGTTAATGCGCCTGACAGTTGGCCACAACGTCAGATTTCTGGAATAGTAGGCCTAAAAAATATAGGCCTTCTACCGTGTATCTCGACAGCCCCACCCGGCACTCGCTCCAGCTCAATGCCTTGCGCGCCTTCGAGGCGTCTGCGCGCCTGGGTGGTTTCGCACGTGCCGCACTCGAACTCAAGGTCACCCCAGGGGCCATCGCAGCTTTGGTCAAGACGCTGGAAAACGAATACGGCGCTGCGTTGTTCGAGCGCCATGCCAAGGGCGTGCGCCTCACGCCCTTGGGTGAAAGCGTGAAAAGCCAGTTCACCGAGGCGTTCGATGCAGTGGAAGCTGCCGCGCGCACGTTACGGCGGCTGGCTGCGCCGCAGCGGGTGCACATTGTGACGTCGCCGGCCCTGGCGCAGTTGTGGATAGGGCCACGCCTGCCGGAACTGACCCGCTTGTTGGCGCCCATCGAGATCTCGGTTACGGCGGTGGATGAGCCGCCCAACCTCAAACGCAGCCCATTCGACCTGTGCCTGTTCTACACCGAAAAAACCGAGCGCTGGCAGCGCAGGATCGCCACGGAAGAAGTGCTGCCCGTATGCGTACCGGCCCTGGCAGAGAGCATCATCACCCCTGCGGACCTTGCCAATGCCCGTTGCATTGCTGACGTAGGCTGGAATGACTGGGCGGTGTGGACCGGCGTAGCTATGCCCGGGCACAAGTTCGTGGCTCGCGGTCCGGGTTTTTCCCTGTACTCGATTGCATTGCAGCAGGCCTTGCTCGCTGCGGGTGTACTGATGGGGCGCAGAAGCCTGGTGCAACGCTACCTGGACAGCGGCGAACTGGTGGCGCCAATCGACTGCGCGGTGCCCTTGGGCATGACCATTGCCGCGTGGCGGCTGCCGGGTGCCAAGGGCAACCAGGTGGTGGCTGCGGTGGAGGAGGCGCTGTTGCAGTTGGCTTGAGCCTTACTTCTTGAGCAAGCAGCTCAGTGCCTGCAATGGTTTACACCTGGCTTGTCGTCAGTGCTTCCTCCTCGTTGCCGGTGGCCAAGGCGTCGACCTTCGCCAGGGTCTTGGCCTCGACATCGTCCTTCATGCGCTGGGCGATCTGTTGGTCGACCAGCTCCTTCTTCTCAGGTGGCAAGGCGTTGTAGTCGTCCTCGGTCAGGCCCAGTTCACGCAGCAGCTTTTCCTTGATCATCTCAGCGGGCGACTTGGACATGAAGTCGTGAAACGCCTGCCTGGCACTGCTGGTTACTTCCGTGCTTGCGTCAGCGGACGGGCCGATGCTGGTGCCAGGGTTCTGCAATTGCAGCTTGAGCTTGGCAAACGCTTCTTCGCGGGCGTCTTCGGCGTCCTGCTGCGAGGTATTCTCACTACCCTGTTGCGCCGTGGCGTTTCTGGCCACTACCGGTAGGTGGAACTGCAGCATATCGCCTGCCGCCGGGTCGACGCCGCTGGTGCGTTGTTGCTGGTGGACTGCGGCCTGCCAGCCGAGGCCGTTGAGGGCGATCGTCATGAAATCCTCCTTGGAAATGTGAGTGGCAGGCGAGGAGGGGCAAATGCCATGCCAGCCGGGGTGGCGCGTAAATAGAGCGCTGGGGCTATTCCGGTCGTGACACGGCGGGCATATGCTTGCCCGTCAGAGGCATGACCTTGCCGCCTGCGGCAAATTACACATTGTCGGCAGCCCCTTGACCGGAGCGCAGTTGCTGGGCATCAGGGAGAGCGTCCATGAATCAGGAAACCAGGCCGGCCCCCGCCGGCTTCAGTGAACAGCAGTTGCACACATTGTTCGAGTTGATCAGCGATGGCATCTGGGACTGGAATGCCAACACCGGCTACGTCTACCGCAACCCGGGCTGGTACGCGATGCTCGGTTACGCCAGCCACTCCATGGCCAACTCGGTACTCTCCTGGGAAAGCGTGATTCACCCGGAGGACTACCCACGGGTAATGGCGCATTTCGAGGCGTACATCAGCCAGCGCAACGAGCGCTACCTCATCGAATACCGCTGCCGTTGCCACGACGGCAGCTACCTGTGGATCGAGGACAGCGGCTACATCATCGACCGTAACGAAGACGGTTCGGTGGCGCGCATGCTCGGTGCGCACCGCAACATCGACGCCGGCAAACGCCTGGTAGCGCAGCTGGAGCAGAAGAACCAGTCGCTGGAAGGGCAAGTGGCCGAGCGCACCCGTGAGTTGTCCTGGGTGAACCAGCAGTTGCAGCGGCAACTGGACGAGAACCGTGAGTTGGCCGAGCGCGATGCGTTAACCCGTATTGCCAACCGCTATCGGTTGGAAAAAGCCCTGCAGCAGGAGTGTGAGCGGGCGCAGCGTTTCCGCCAGCCGTTGTCGCTGATCGCCATGGACCTGGATGATTTCAAACCGATCAACGACCGCTACGGGCATGCCCGGGGCGATGCAGCGCTGGTGCGGGTGGTCGACAGCCTGCGGACCTGCCTGCGCGAACTGGACCTGTTGGCGCGCTGGGGCGGGGATGAGTTCGTTATCGTACTGCCGCAGACCACGTTGGGGGAGTCGCTTGAAATGGCTGCGCGCTTGCGTCAGGTGATGGCGCAACGGGAACCGGTGGGCGATTGCCGGCTGACCATGAGTTATGGCGTGGTGCAGTGGCAGGAAGGGGAAGACCAGCATGCACTGCTGGCACGGGCTGACAAGGCGCTGTACCGGGCCAAGGGGGCTGGCAAGAACGCCATTGCCGAGTAACCGGTGCTGGCCGCATGAATGAAAAAAGACCCGCAGCGCCTCTCGGCGCGGCGGGCCAAATCGGCCTCGGCCGCTTCAGTGTCAGATATGCAGGGCGTGGCCCAGGGCGCGCAGTGCCGCTTCCTGTACCGCTTCACCCAGGGTCGGGTGGGCATGGATAGTGCCGGCCACATCCTCCAGGCAGGCACCCATCTCCAGCGACTGGGCAAACGCCGTGGACAGTTCGGAAACCGCCACGCCAACCGCTTGCCAACCCAGGATCAGGTGGTTGTCACGCCGCGCGACCACGCGCACGAAACCGCTTTTCGACTCCAGGCTCATGGCGCGGCCGTTGGCGGCGAACGGCAACTGCGCGACGATGCAGTCCAGGCCTTGCTGGCTGGCCTGTTCCGGCGTCTTGCCGACCACGACCACTTCCGGGTCGGTGAAGCACACGGCGGCTATCGCGGCGGGCTCGAAGCGGCGTGCCTTGCCGGCGATGATCTCGGCCACCATCTCGCCCTGGGCCATGGCCCGGTGCGCCAGCATCGGTTCGCCGGCCACGTCGCCGATGGCCCAGACGTTGTGCATGCTGGTCTGGCAGCGCTCGTCGATGGCAATGGCGGCGCCATTCATCTTCAGGTCCAGGCATTCCAGGTTGAAGCCCTTGGTGCGTGGGCGGCGGCCCACGGCCACCAGCACCTGGTCGGCCTCCAGGCGCAGTTGTCCGCCCTTGCCATCGTTGGCCAGCAGGCAGCCATTTTCGTAACCTTCGACGCTGTGGCCAAGGTGCAGGGCGATACCCAGCTTTTTCAGCGACTCGGCCACCGGGGCGGTCAGTTCGCTGTCGTAAGTCGGCAGGATGCGCTCGCGTGCTTCCACCACGCTGACCTCGGCGCCGAGCTTGCGGTAGGCGATGCCCAGCTCCAGGCCGATATAGCCACCGCCCACCACCACCAGGTGTTGCGGCAGGGTTTTCGGTGCCAGGGCCTCGGTCGATGAAATCACCGGCCCACCCAGCGGCAGCATCGGCAGTTCGACACTGCTGGAGCCCGTGGCCAGCAACAGGTGCTCGCACTGGATGCGCTGGCCATCCACCTCGACCTGCTTGCCATCAAGCACCTTGGCCCAGCCGTGCACCACCTTCACCCCATGCTTTTTCAGCAGGGCGGCGACACCGGTGGTCAGGCGGTCGACGATGCCGTCTTTCCAGGCCACGCTCTGGCCGATGTCCAGGCGCGGCGAAGCCACGCTGATGCCCAGCGGCGAGGCTTCGGTAAAGCGCGAGGCCTGGTGGAACTGCTCGGCCACATGGATCAGCGCCTTGGATGGAATGCAACCGATGTTCAGGCAGGTACCGCCCAGCGCCTGGCCTTCCACCAGCACCGTAGGGATGCCCAGTTGCCCGGCGCGGATGGCAGCCACATAGCCGCCAGGGCCGCCGCCGATGATCAACAGGGTTGTCTGGATAGTCTGTTGCATGCTCACTCCACGAACAGGCAGGCGGGTTGTTCGAGCAGGCCACGCACGGCCTGGATGAACAGGGCGGCGTCCATGCCATCGACCACGCGGTGGTCGAACGAGCTGGACAGGTTCATCATCTTGCGTACGACGATCTGGCCGTCGATCACCACAGGCCGCTCAACCATGCGGTTGACACCGACGATTGCCACTTCCGGGGTGTTGACCACCGGCGTGCTGACGATGCCACCCAGGGCGCCGAGGCTGGTCAGGGTGATGGTCGAGCCGGACAGCTCTTCGCGGCTGGCCTTGTTGTTGCGCGCAGCGTTGGCCAGGCGTGAAATCTCACTGGCATTGGTCCACAGGCTGCCCGCTTCGGCGTGGCGCAGCACGGGTACCATCAGGCCGTTGTCACCCTGGGTGGCGATGCCCACATGCACCGCGCCATGGCGGGTGATGATCTGCGCTTCGTCATCGTAGGTGGCGTTGATCTGCGGGAAGTCACGCAGCGCCACGACCAGGGCGCGCACCAGAAACGGCAGCAGTGTCAGCTTGCCGCGGCTGTCGCCGTGCTTGCTGTTGAGCTGCTGGCGCAGGGCTTCCAGGGCGGTGACGTCGATTTCTTCCACATAGCTGAAGTGCGCGACCCGGCGCTTGGCGTCCTGCATGCGCTGGGCGATCTTGCGGCGCAGGCCGATCACCGGCACCTGCTCACTGTCGGTGCGCCTGGCATAGCCATTGAGGGTTTGCCCGGCAGCGCTTTGCGGTTTGCTCATGAACGCGTCGAGGTCTTCGTGCAGGATGCGCCCGGCCGGGCCGCTGCCATGCACATAACGCAGTTCGATACCGGCATCCAGCGCACGTTTGCGCACTGCCGGCGAGGCCAGTGGCTTGTCGCCCGGCTGGCGCGGCACGATAGGCGCTGCCTCGTGGCTGGCAGGCGCCTGGTACGCCGCCGGTTTAACGTCTTTCTGTGGTTCAGGTTTAGCGGCTATCGGGGCCGCAAGCGCTTCGGCCGGCTTGGCTTGCGGCACATCCACATGGTTGCCGCTGCCTTCCACTTCGATGCGGATCAGCTCACTGCCGACCGCCATCACTTCACCCGGCTGGCCACCCAGGGCCAGTACCTTGCCGCTGACCGGCGACGGGATTTCCACGGTGGCCTTGTCGGTCATGACATCGGCTACCACCTGGTCCTCGGCGATGATGTCGCCGACCTTGACGAACCATTCCACCAACTCGACCTGCGCGATGCCTTCGCCAATGTCCGGCATCTTGATGACGTGCGTGCCCATTCAGACCTCCATGACCTTTTTCAATGCCGCACCTACCCGCGAGGGCCCTGGGAAGTAAGCCCATTCCTGCGCGTGGGGGTAGGGGGTGTCCCAGCCGGTGACGCGCTCGATCGGCGCCTCCAGGTGGTGGAAGCAGTGCTCCTGCACCAGCGACACCAGTTCTGCGCCAAAGCCACAGGTACGGGTGGCCTCGTGTACCACCACGCAACGGCCGGTCTTTTTCACCGACTCGACGATGGTGTCCAGGTCTAGCGGCCACAGGCTGCGCAGGTCGATCACTTCGGCGTCCACGCCACTTTCTTCGGCGGCCACCTGGGCCACGTACACGGTGGTGCCATAGGTGAGCACGGTCACGTCATTGCCGGGTCGGGTGATGGCGGCCTTGTCCAGTGGCACGGTGTAGTAGCCATCGGGCACGGCGCTGTGCGGGTGTTTCGACCACGGCGTAACCGGGCGGTCGTGGTGGCCGTCGAACGGGCCGTTGTACAGGCGCTTGGGCTCCAGGAAGATTACCGGGTCGTCGCATTCGATCGAGGCAATCAGCAGGCCTTTGGCGTCGTACGGGTTGGATGGCATCACGGTGCGCAGGCCGCACACCTGAGTGAACATCGCTTCCGGGCTCTGGCTGTGGGTCTGGCCGCCATAGATGCCGCCGCCGCAAGGCATGCGCAGGGTCAGCGGGGCGATGAACTCGCCGGCCGAACGGTAGCGCAGGCGGGCCATTTCAGAAACGATCTGATCGGAGGCCGGGTAGAAGTAGTCAGCGAACTGGATTTCCACCACCGGGCGCAGGCCGTAGGCACCCATGCCCACGGCGGTGCCGACGATGCCGCTTTCCGAGATGGGCGCGTCGAACACGCGGGACTTGCCGTACTTGGTCTGCAGGCCTTCGGTGCAGCGGAACACGCCGCCGAAGTAGCCGACGTCCTGGCCGTACACCACCACATTGTCGTCGCGCTCAAGCATGACATCCATGGCCGAGCGCAGGGCCTGGATCATGGTCATGGTAGTGGTGGCCATGGCGGTTTCCGGGTTGATGCTGTTGTTGTGGTCGTTCATCTCAAACCCCCAGTTCCTGGCGTTGGCGGCGCAGGTGGTCGGGCATCTCCTTGTACACGTCCTCGAACATCGAGGCGGCGCTCGGGATGTGACCGTTGGCCAGGGTGCCGTACTGCTCGGCTTCTTTTTGCGCAGCAATCACGGCCGCTTCGAACTCGGCCGTGGTGGCCTGGTGTTCTTCTTCGGACCAGTGGCCGATCTTGATTAGGTGCTGCTTCAGGCGGGCGATCGGGTCACCCAGCGGGAAGTGGCTCCAGTCATCGGCAGGGCGGTACTTGGACGGGTCGTCCGAGGTCGAGTGCGGGCCGGCACGGTAGGTGACCCACTCGATCAGGCTCGGGCCCAAACCACGGCGGGCACGCTCGGCAGCCCAGCGCGAAGCGGCGTAAACGGCGACGAAGTCGTTGCCGTCCACCCGCAGCGAAGCGATGCCGCAGCCCACGCCACGGCCGGCGAAGGTGGTCGACTCGCCACCGGCAATGGCCTGGAAGGTAGAGATGGCCCACTGGTTGTTGACCACGTTGAGGATCACCGGGGCGCGGTAAACGTGGGCAAAGGTGAGGGCGGTGTGGAAGTCCGACTCGGCGGTGGCGCCGTCACCGATCCAGGCCGAGGCAATCTTGGTATCGCCCTTGATGGCCGAGGCCATTGCCCAGCCGACCGCCTGTACGAACTGGGTCGCCAGGTTGCCGCTGATGGTGAAGAAACCGGCTTCGCGCACCGAGTACATGATCGGCAGCTGGCGGCCCTTGAGGGGGTCGCGTTCGTTGGACAGCAACTGGCAGATCATCTCCACCAGCGACACATCGCGGGCCATCAGGATGCTTTGCTGACGGTAGGTGGGGAAGCACATGTCGGTGCGGTTAAGCGCCAGCGCCTGGCCACTGCCGATGGCTTCTTCGCCCAGGCTCTGCATGTAGAAGGACATCTTCTTCTGGCGCTGGGCAACCACCATGCGGCTGTCGAAGATCCGCGTCTTGAGCATGGCGCGCATGCCTTGGCGCAGGATCTGCGGGTCGATGTCTTCGGCCCACGGGCCTTGGGCGTCGCCTTGCTCGTCGAGCACGCGGACCAGGCTGTAGGACAGGTCGGCGGTGTCGGCAGCATCGACATCGACAGGGGGTTTACGGGCTTGACCTGCATCGTTCAGGCGCAGGTAGGAAAAATCGGTCTGGCAGCCTGGCCGGCCGGTGGGCTCGGGCACATGCAAACGCAGGGGGGCGTACTCGTTCATGCTTTTTACGCTCGCTCGGGTATTTGTTTTTGTGAGCTCTGAAGCGGCCGCCGCTGAGTACCGGCTTGTGACTGGTAAGTCAGCGTCCCCTACATCTTAGTGGCCCGGCAGGAGAATTTTTCTCTCAAGTTGATTGCCTTTGCCGAGCGGGGCAGATAAACATTCCGCATAAACACAAAAAACCGGTGATTTTGTCTCATGCGCAAACTCGATCGTACCGATATCGGCATTCTCAACAGCCTGCAGGAAAACGCCCGCATCACCAATGCCGAGCTGGCACGCTCGGTCAACCTGTCGCCTACGCCCTGTTTCAACCGGGTGCGGGCCATGGAAGAGCTGGGGGTGATCCGCCAGCAGGTGACCTTGTTGTCGCCCGAAGCGTTGGGGCTGGATGTGAATGTGTTCATCCATGTCAGCCTGGAAAAACAGGTAGAGCAGTCGTTGCACCGCTTCGAGGAAGAAATTGCCGAACGGCCCGAGGTGATGGAGTGCTACCTGATGACGGGCGACCCGGACTACCTGTTGCGGGTGCTGCTGCCGAGCATCCAGGCGCTGGAGCGGTTTCTCGATTACCTCACGCGGTTGCCGGGGGTGGCGAATATACGGTCGAGTTTTGCCTTGAAGCAGGTGCGGTACAAGACTGCTTTGCCCTTGCCGGCCAATGGCATGACCTTGCGGGAGTAGCGGGCAGCACAGGTGCTAAAGAGGGTGCTTGATATTTTAAACACCCCCAGCCTATGTTGTTGTCAGCGCACAACAACAAGGACAAGCGTCATGAGCACCGCTCAGCTTCAGGGCATCGATGAAATCGAATGCGTCACCCCCGACCTCAACGGCGTGCCGCGCGGCAAGGTAATGACCGCCGAGGGCTTCCTCGAAGGCCGCCGCCTGCAGATGGCACGCGGGGTGCTGCTGCAATGCATCATGGGCGGTTACCCGCCGGCGAAGTTCTACGGCAGTGACGACGGCGACCTGGCACTGGTCGCCGAACCCAGCCAGGTCCATCGCCTGCCCTGGAGCAACGACGGCCGCGCCCTGGCCATTTGCGACGCCAATGAACTGGATGGTCGCTCCTCGGCGCTGTCCACCCGTGGCCAGCTCAAGGCCGTGATCGCCCGCTATGCGGCGCTGGGCCTGGCGCCAGTGGTGGCGACCGAGCTCGAATTTTTCGTCTTTGCCCCCAACAGCGACCCCCAGCAACCGTTCCAGCCACCCGTAGGCATCGATGGCCGCTGTGAGCTTGGCCACTCGGCATTCAGTGTCAGTTCCAACAACGGCCTGCGCCCGTTCTTCAAGGAGGTGTACCAGTGCATGGCCGCGCTCGGCCTGCCGCGCGACACCTTCATGCATGAAATGGGTGTCAGCCAGTTCGAAATCAACCTGTTGCACGGCGACCCGCTGCTGCTGGCCGACCATACCTTCCTGTTCAAACACCTGCTCAAGGAGGTGGCACTCAAGCACGGGCTGACCGTGGTGTGCATGGCCAAACCGCTGGCGCGTACGCCTGGCAGTTCCATGCATATTCACCAGAGCCTGGTCGATACCCGCAGCGGGCGTAACGTGTTTAGCGATGAGCAAGGGCAGCCAACGGATACCTTCCACCATTTCATCGGCGGCCTGCAGGCATGCATGGCCGACTTCACTGCGCTCTTTGCGCCCAACGTCAACTCGTACCAGCGGCTGTGCCACCCCTATGCTTCGCCGAACAACGCCTGCTGGTCCGAGGATAACCGCGCTGCGGGCCTGCGCATCCCGGCCAGTGCGCCGGTCGCGCGGCGGGTGGAAAACCGCTTGCCCGGCGCCGACGCCAACCCCTACCTGGCCATCGCCGCCAGCCTGGCCGCGGGGTTGCATGGCATCGAGCAGCGCCTGCAACCTTCGCCGGCCATCCAGGGCGAGTTCGAGGTGCCGGAGCACTTGAGCTTGCCATGCACCCTCCATGCGGCGCTGGAGCGGCTCAAGCGCAGCGCGCTGGCGCGGGAACTGTTCGGCAGTGAGTTCATCGAAGGCTACATCGCCAGCAAGACCCTGGAGCTGACCGACTTCTTCGACGAAATCACCCCGTGGGAGCGCCGGGTCCTGGCGGCACAGGCCTGATCGCGACAGGACCTGCACCGGACACGCCCCGGTTGCACCATTTTGCAGTCGGGGGCCTGCACGGATCGTCGTTTGCCCTTATGCTGCTAGCACCTACCGCCACCTGACCAGGGAGCATTGCGGGACGTATGCGAAATGTATGGAAGCCGTTTCAGTCGTTGTATTTCGCCGCGCTGATGATGTTGATCGGTTCGGGCCTGCTCAGTACCTACCTGGCCTTGCGCCTGGCGGCCGATCACGTCGACAGCCTGTGGGTGGGGGCGTTGATGGCGGCCAACTATTTTGGCCTGGCGGTGGGCGGCAAGGTCGGCCACCGGCTGATCGGCCGGGTAGGGCACATACGCGCCTATGCCACCTGCGCCGGCATCGTCGGTGCGGCAGTGCTAGGCCATGGCCTGACCAGCTGGCTGCCGGCCTGGGTCGGGCTGCGCATGATCGTGGGCCTGGGCATGATGTGCCAATACATGGTCATCGAGAGCTGGCTCAACGAGCAGGCTGACGTGAAGCACCGTGGTGCGGTGTTCAGCGGCTACATGATTGCCTCGTACCTGGGGCTGGTGCTTGGCCAGCTGATCCTGGTGGTGCACCCCGCGCTTGGCCCGGAGCTGCTGATGCTGGTGGCCATGTGCTTTGCCCTGTGCCTGGTGCCGGTGGCGATGACCCGGCGCATTCACCCGGCGCCCTTGCGCCCGGCGCCGATGGAGCCGAAGTTTTTCATCAAGCGTGTGCCGCAATCGCTCAGTACGGTGTTGGGTTCGGGATTGATCGTCGGCTCGTTCTACGGCCTGGCGCCCTTGTATGCCTCCAGCCAGGGGATGACGACCGAGCAGATCGGTCTGTTCATGGGTAGCTGTATTTTTGCTGGCCTGCTGGTGCAGTGGCCACTGGGCTGGTTGTCTGACCGTTACGACCGGGCGGTGCTGATCCGGAGCGTGGCAATTGGCCTGGCGTTGGCCGCTGCGCCCTTGGCAATACTGCCCAGTGTGCCGCTTGAGTTGCTGTTCGGTATCGGCTTTTTGATTTCGTTGCTGCAGTTCTGTCTGTACCCGCTGGCGGTGGCGTTTTCCAACGACCATGTGGAAAGCGAGCGGCGGGTGTCGCTGACCGCCATGCTGCTGGTGACCTACGGTGTGGGTGCGTGCATCGGGCCACTGGCGGCGGGCGTGCTGATGAAAGTGCTTGGTGCGCAGATGCTGTATGCGTTTTTTGTGTTCTTCGCCTTGGTGCTGGTGTGGCGCATTCGGCCGAAAGCGGTTACCGGGCTGCATCAGGTGCAGGATGCGCCGCTGGGCCACGTGGCGATGCCGGCGGCGGGTTCGCCATTGTCGGCGGCGCTGGACCCACGGGTGGATGAGCAGACCGTGCAGGAGGTGATGCAGGCACCGGTGGCGGCTGAGGATACCGAGGATGAAGGGAAGGGGGCTGAGCCACAGCCCGCTGAGCCGGAAGAAGTCAGCAAGTCGGTGTAAGCCTGTACCGGCCTCTTCGCGGGTTTACCCGCGAAGAGGCCGGCACAGGAAGAACACAAATGAAAACGCCACCTCAATAGGTGGCGTTTTTTCATTCAGCCGACGATCAATAGTCGTCTTTGTCGAACCGCCGCGCCTCACGCTGCAGCTGGTACACAAAACTCTCGATCTTGCGCTGTGCCTGCCCGCTCAGGTTATGGAAGCGTACGCCGGCAAAGGTGGTGTTGATGCGCTCTTCATAGTGCAGGTGGCGCAGTTCGACCATGGTGTCCACCAGGCCCAGCGGGTTACCCGCCTTGAAACGCTCGTACACCTGGCCCAGTTGCAGGCGGTCTTCGACATTGCCGTCGAAGCGCAGTTTGCAGCCGGTAGCCGAGATATCCAGCAGTTTGCCGCGCAGGGCGCCGTTGCCCTTCAGGTGGGCACCGTCGAGGATGATATCGACCAGCTGCGACAACTTCAGCGCGGCGCGGAAGGCATTGCGGCGCTGGTGGTAGGTCATCTCTTCTGGCAGGGGGCCGCTGTAGCAGCGGTGGCCGTCGACTTCGGTAATCTTCAGCGCGTGGTTGCATTCCCAGGCGATGCGCACGCCATCGTGGAAACCTTCGATGCGGAAGTGCTCGCCGTTCTCGATGAACTTCTCGCCGTCGCGGGGGATCATTTCGTCCAGGGCCAGGGTGTTGCTTTCACGGTCCACGTGCACCACATAGCTCTGGAAGCGCTGGCTACGGTCGTGGAAGGTGATGATGAGGGGGTCGTGGCTTTCCTGCAGCTGCCGCAAGTTGGCCGCAATCTCCAAGGGGGTGCTCAGCACCTTTGGCGGTTGCGGGGCATCGGATTCATTGAACACGGCTTATCGTTCTCCAGGCAAAAGCGACACACGCAAGTAACGGCATTTTGCCAGTATGTTCTGTGCCTTGATAGAAAAATCACACTTGGCTGAGGGCCCGTGGCTTGGCCAGCGGCGAGGTGCTGCCGCGGCTGTCGTACAGCGACGGCGAATCGCCGCCCATGAGGATGCGGATCTGGTTGCTGGTGACGTGTTGCTGCACCTGGATGATCCGGCCATTGGTCTCGTTAAGCTGTTGGCAGGCTTGCATCAACTGGCTGATCACGTCGAGTTGTTGCAGGATCAATTCACCGTTGGGCGATTGTGCCGCCACAGCCTCCACACCGGCGCGATCTGCGCTCAGGCCAAGGCTGGTAAGCAGGTTGTTGCGTCGCAGGCCTTGCTGCTCGAGTAACACGATCAATGACTGCTTGCGGGCCAGGATACTTTCCAGCGGGGCCATATCGCGGCCATGCAGGGCTACAGACTCCTTTTGCAGGAGGTCGAGCAGTTCCTGCATCGGGGCAATGTCGTCTTCGATCAGTTGCAGCAAGGTGGTGTCGTGCATGGCTAACTCTTGGCTTTTCTAGCGTCCGTGAAGTCAGCGCGCCGTACGGTCAGCGCTGGGCTTCGAAATCGAGCAGTTTGCTGGCGACCCGGCCGGCATCGACCTGGTAGCTGCCGTCGGCGATCGCCTGTTTCAACTGGGCCACGCGGGCACTGTTGACCACCGGCTCGTCGCGCAGCTTGTCGCTGATCTTCTGCAACTGCTGTGCCTCTTGGCTGAGGTGTACCGCTTCTCCGCTGGTGCTGGTGGCGCTGGCTGCTTCCTGGCTGGCTGCCGGCTTTTCGGCGCTGCCGGACGCGGTGTTGCCGCGCACGCCGCCCGTGACGGACGGAGAGTTATTCAAACGACTGAAGTCGATGACCATGATCAGAAACCTCTGGGTATTTGGACGCTTGCCTTGTTTTCGGCCAACCCGATAGAAACTTTAGGCACAAATGCATCGCCGCCTGTCAGCAAGCTCGCGAACCCGTGTTCTGACACAGTTTAGGAAAAGCGGTTCCTCACTGCCAGCCTAATCTGGTGGCCGGCCTACATACTGACCTCGACTTGGCCGGGGCCGGTCACCCTGGCCTTGACCACCCGTTTGGAATTGAGGTTGCGTACCCGGATCTGCTCGCTCAGCCCGCCCTTGCTCAGGGCCTCGCCCGGCATGCGCACGCTCAGGCTGCCGCTGCGGGCAATGATCACCACCTGGTCACCCTTGCGGACCACCTCGGCCTGTTCCAGGTGTTGCGGGGTGAGCACCTGGTCGATCACCGTGGGGCGCAGCATCTTCATGCCGACTGCCTGGTCCAGCTCGGTCAGAAAGCCCTGGCCAAGGGTGCCGACATCGCGCTCGCGCAGGGCCACGTCGCCCTCGCCAACCGTGTTGTCACGCTTGAGCGGGCGGGTTACCACAACCACGTCGCGGAACAGCCGCACGGTGGCCGGCACAAACACGGTCCACGGGGCTGCGCTGTCGCAGCGAACCCGCACCGTCACCCGTCCCAGTGGCTGCGCGGGGCTTTCCAGCGAGGCGTCCAGTGGCTGGCTGCACAGCGGCATGCGCAGGCGCGGGTCCAGCGGGTTGACCTGGATTTCGTAACGGCCTGCGGTCTGGGTGGTGGCCAGGTAATCTTCTACGGTGAATTCAAGAAACCCTTGGGTGACACCGATAAGTTGTTCAGGCAAGGTGAACGCGTCCGCTAACGTACGAACGCCGGGCGCCAGCAGGCACAGCGTGGCCAGCAAGCCGGTCAGCAGGCGCGTCAATCGTCGGAAAAATGTCGTTTTCGTGTGCATGACGCTCAAAAAAGCAAAGCCCGTGCCGACTCGCTACCTGAGTTGCAACGAAAGGCTGAAAGATTAAGGAGTCTGGCATGGCGGGTGTTATGGATTCGGTCAACCAGCGCACGCAGCTGGTGGGGCAGAATCGCCTGGAATTGCTGCTGTTTCGCCTCAATGGCGAGCAGCTTTACGGCATCAACGTGTTCAAGGTCAGGGAAGTGCTGCAGTGCCCTGCGCTGACCCTGCTGCCCAAGGCGCACCCGGTGGTGCGTGGCGTTGCCAACATTCGCGGGGCGACCATCCCGATTCTCGACCTGTCGATGGCCACCGGGTTGCGGCCGCTGCAGGAAGACACGCGCAACAGCTTCGTGATCATCACCGAGTACAACACCAAGACCCAGGGCTTCCTGGTGCACTCGGTGGAGCGCATCGTCAACATGAACTGGGAAGAGATCCATCCGCCACCCAAGGGTACTGGCCGTGACCACTACCTGACGGCGGTTACCCGGGTGGACAACCGGATGGTCGAGATCATCGATGTGGAGAAGGTGCTGGCCGAAGTGTCGCCATCGTCGGAATCGGTATCGGCCGGGGTGATCGACGCCGAAGTGCAGGACAAGGCCGTGCTGATGCGGGTGCTGACCGTCGACGATTCGTCGGTGGCGCGCAAGCAGGTCAGCCGCTGCCTGCAGACCGTAGGGGTCGAGGTGGTTGCGCTCAACGATGGCCGTCAGGCTCTGAACTACCTGCGTCAGTTGGTGGATGAGGGCAAAAAGCCTGAAGAAGAGTTCCTGATGATGATCTCCGACATTGAAATGCCGGAAATGGACGGCTATACGCTAACGGCGGAGATCCGCAGCGACCCGCGCATGCAAAAATTGCACATCTGCCTGCATACTTCGCTCTCCGGGGTGTTCAACCAGGCAATGGTCAAGAAGGTCGGCGCCGATGACTTCCTGGCCAAGTTCAAGCCGGACGACCTGGCCCAGCGGGTGGTCGACCGGATCAAGGCAGCGCATTGAAGCAGCCGGGGGCAGGCCCCCGGCACCAGTGATTGAAAAGAGGCGGCAGTAGTGTCTACGGGTAATTTGGATTTCGAACAGTTCCGGGTATTCCTGGAGAAAGCCTGTGGCATCCTGCTGGGCGAGAATAAGCAGTACCTGGTTTCCAGCCGTCTCAACAAGCTGATGGAACAACAGGGCATCAAGAGCCTGGGCGAGCTGGTACAGCGTATCCAGGCCCAGCCGCGCGGCGGTTTGCGCGAGCAGGTGGTGGATGCCATGACCACCAACGAGACCCTGTGGTTTCGCGATACCTACCCGTTCGAAGTGCTGAAGAACAAGGTGATTCCCGAGTTCATCCGCAACAACCCAGGCCAGCGCCTGCGCATGTGGTCGGCGGCCTGTTCGTCGGGGCAGGAGCCATATTCCATCTCGATGGCCATCGACGAGTTCGAGCGCAGCAACCTGGGCCAGCTGAAGATGGGGGTGCAGATTGTGGCCACCGACCTGTCAGGCACCATGCTCACCAACTGCAAGACCGGTGAGTACGACAGCCTGGCCATTGCCCGCGGCCTGTCGCAGGAGCGCCTGCAGCGCTACTTCGACCCCAAGGGGCCAGGACGCTGGGCGGTGAAACCGGCCATTCGCAGTCGCGTCGAGTTCCGCTCGTTCAACCTGCTCGACAGCTATGCCAGCCTGGGCAAGTTCGACATCGTGTTCTGTCGTAACGTGCTGATCTACTTCTCGGCCCAGGTGAAGAAGGACATCCTGCTGCGCATTCACAGCACCCTGAAACCGGGTGGCTACCTGTTCCTCGGCGCCTCGGAAGCCCTGAACGGGTTGCCGGACCATTACCAGATGGTGCAGTGCAGTCCGGGGATCATTTACCAGGCCAAGTAGGGTTTGCCTTAAGGGTTGTGGTGGCAGTGAAATCGAGCGCCGC
>NZ_BCBJ01000105.1:0-19184 GCF_001320605.1 Pseudomonas sp. NBRC 111133
CCAAGGCGGAAGGCCTTTGCCGCTTTTCTGGCATTACCCTGACCCCACCCTACCCAGAAAGCCCGTGTTTCCGGGCTTTGCACGCGTTGGCATAGCCCTTGCTATATCTTGCTCAACGACATTCCGGTCAACCTCTGAAGGTTTCCCCGACATGAGCATCAGTTTCGACAAGGCGCTTGGCATTCACGAAAAGGCACTGGGCTTCCGCGCCCAGCGCGCCGAAGTGCTGGCCAACAACATCGCCAACGCCGACACGCCCAACTACAAGGCGCGTGACATGGACTTTTCTTCGGTGCTCGCCGCCGAAACCAGCAAGCAGCAAACCGGCCGCTTCGCCATGGACCGTACCAACAGCCGGCACATCGAAGCCGAAGGCCTCGCCATCGCCGCTGACGATACCCTCAAGTACCGCACGCCGCTGCAGCCGTCGATCGACCAGAACACCGTGGACGCGCAGATCGAGCAATCGAACTACACCGAAAACGCCATTGGCTTCCAGGCCAGCTTCACGTTGCTCAACAGTAAATTCAAAGGGCTGGTTTCTGCCCTTCGGGGAGAATGACCATGTCCCTTTCCAGTGTTTTCAACATTGCCGGTAGCGGTATGAGCGCGCAGAACACGCGCCTGAACACCGTTGCGTCCAACATTGCCAACGCCGAGACCGTGTCTTCGAGCATCGACCAGACCTACCGCGCCCGCCATCCGGTGTTCGCCACCACCTTCCAGGATGCACAGGCCGGCAGCAGCCAGTCGCTGTTCGAAGACCAGGGTGAGGCGGGGCAGGGTGTGCAGGTAAAAGGCATCGTCGAAGACCAGAGCACCCTGGAGGCTCGCTACGAGCCGAACCACCCGGCGGCGAACAAGGACGGCTACGTCTACTACCCGAATGTCAACGTGGTCGAGGAGATGGCTGACATGATCTCTGCCAGCCGCGCGTTCCAGACCAATGCCGAGCTGATGAACACGGCCAAGGCCATGATGCAGAAAGTGCTGACCCTGGGGCAGTGATAAGGAATTCAGACCATGGCAATCGATACTAACGGTGTGAACCTCAATGACGTGCTGTCGGCGTCGGGCGTGGGCACCAGCACCAAAAAGACCACGGACACTGCATCCAAGACCGGCACCGATTCGCTCGGCAAAGATGCCTTCCTGCAGTTGCTGGTCACCCAGATGCAGCACCAGAACCCGCTGGACCCGCAGGATAACGGCGAGTTCGTTGCCCAGCTGGCGCAGTTCAGCAGCCTGGAAGGTATTACCTCGCTGAACGACTCGGTCAGCGCCATCACCAGTGCCATGGCTTCGTCCCAAGCGCTTCAGGCATCTTCGCTGGTAGGGCGGTCGGTGGTGGTTCAGAACGACAAGGCTGTGGTGGACACCGCTGAAAGCTTCAATGCCCAGTTCGTTGTACCTCAGGCAATCAGTGAAGCGAAGATCACCATCAAGGACAAGGACGGCAACACGGTCAAGACCATCGAGTTGGGTGAGCAGAAAGCCGGTTACGCCGACTTCATCTGGGACGGTACCAACAACAGTGGCGAGAAAGTGGACCCGGGCACTTACACCTTCACCGCAAGCACCACAGTCGATGGCAAGGCGGTGCAAATGAGCACGCTGTTGCCGGCCAAGGTCACCAGTGTCAGCTTCAGTGCCTCGGGTGAAATGGTGCTCAACCTTGCCGGTGTAGGCAAGGTCTCCCTCTCCGACGTGCAAACCATCGGTATCTAAGGCCCGCTAGAGCGGCAAAAGGAGCGAACTCATGTCTTTCAATATCGGCCTTAGCGGTCTGTACGCAGCCAACAAACAACTGGATGTCACCGGTAACAACATCGCCAACGTCAATACCACGGGCTTCAAGTCCTCGCGTGCCGAGTTCGCGGATGTCTATGCGGGCGCCAACCGCCTGGGTGTGGGCAAGAACCAGGTGGGCAATGGTGTGCGGCTGGCAGCCATTTCCCAGCAGTTCACCCAGGGTGATGTAAACACCACGGGCAACGTGCTGGACATGGGCATCCAGGGGCAGGGCTTCTTCGTACTGTCTGACAACGGCTCGAAAGTCTACACGCGTGCGGGCTCCTTCCAGCCAAGCAAGGACAACTTCGTCGAGACCTCCGATGGCCTGCGCCTGCAAGGTTACATGGCGGATGCCACCGGCAAGATCCAGAAAAGCGGCCTGACCGACCTGAAGATCGACACGTCGGCATTGCAGCCCAAGGCAACCTCGTTGATCGACCAGGGCATCAACCTGAACTCCTCGGCGGCCTCGATTCCTTTCCTGGTGTATGACAACACCAAGCCGCCGTCCATGGCCGCATTCGACCCGGCGGACCCAAGCACTTATCAGCGCTCCAGCACCAGTACCGTGCTGGATGCTGATGGTGTTCAGCACGAAGTGCAGCAGTACTACCGCAAGACCGACACCAACGAGTGGACCATGTACACGCTGGTCGACGGTCGCAACCCGTTCGACCCGGCCAGTACCACCCCGCTGGCTGGCACCATCAACTACAACAGTGATGGCACCATCAGCTCCATGGTGGCTGACACCACGGGCGTGCCAAGTGGTGCGTCGTTCACGGTCAGCAATGGCGCGTTTGCCATGACCGGCTGGGTGCCCGCCACTCAGGATGCCAATGGTGACTGGGTGGCCAGTGGCGCGGCAGGTACCGACCAGTCGCTGGGTGTCACCTCGCCTGCCTTGGTGGCAAACAAGCCGTTTGACCCTTCCGACGATACGACCTATACCCGCTCGTTCCCGACCAAGGTGTATGACAGTCAGGGCAACGAACACACCATGGAGCAGTTCTACCGCAAGACCGGTACCAACGAGTGGACCATGTACACCCTCGTTGACGGGCGCAACCCGTTCAGCCCGGGCAGCACGGAGCCACTGGTGGGCACGATCGCATTCAACAGCGATGGTTCGGTCAACTCGATGACAGCTGACAACACGGGCCATCCGGCGGGTACCTCGTTCACGGTCGTCAACAATACCTTCAGCATGATTGGCTGGGTGCCGGCAGTCGAAGATGCGTCGGGTAACTGGAGTGCCAACGGTGCGGTGGGCGATGCTGCCGGCATGAAAATGTCGATGGCCAGCACCACTTCCTACAACACTGAAACGGCGCGTATGTCCCAGTCCCAGGATGGTTATGCCACGGGCATCCTGTCCAACCTGAGCATCGACGCGACGGGTGTGTTGTTCGCCTCCTTCAGCAATGGCCAGTCGCGCGCCATTGGCCAGGTCGCGCTGGCGAGCTTCGCCAACGAGCAGGGGCTGCAGCAAATCGGCAGTACCCGTTGGACCGAGACCTACAACTCGGGCATTCCGGGTATCGATTCGCCGAAAACCGGTACCTTGGGCGCGATCGAGTCCAACTCGCTGGAAGGTTCCAACGTCAACCTGACGCAGGAGCTGGTTGATCTGATCAAGGCGCAGAGCTACTACCAGGCGAACGCCAAGACCATTTCGACCGAAAGCACCGTCATGCAGACCATCATTCAAATGACTTGATCGTGATTGTTTGAGTGCATACAGGCGAACCCCTTTCTCGTGAAGGGGTTCGTTGTTTTTGCAGGAGGGGTGATGAAAAGGCTGTTTGTCGCAATGCTGGTTGCCTGCTGTCTTGGTCAGCTGCAGGCGGCGCCGGCGCCTTACTGGCGATGGGAAAGTCTGGTGGATGGGCGTCTGGTGTGTTCGCAGTGGTCGCCAGGTGAAGGTTGGAGGCGCTTTGCCGGGCCTTACAACAATGCGCGTTGCCGTGACGTGCCGTAGGCACAGGCTTGCCTGTAGATGAAACCGTTTTGCCGCCAGCGGCAAAGCAGCGCCGGATAACCGGCGGCTGTCGTCGCCCGGGCTTCCCCAATTGCCCGTATTCATGGGCTTTTTCGTGCTTTTGGCAAGTTGGTTCGGAACTTGCTTTAGCCCCTGTAGAGCAACGGCGAACGGCAAACGGCCGCCAGTGCAACGGAGGATGATTGTGGACAAGATGCTTTATGTGGCCATGACCGGGGCCAGCCAGAACGCGCTGGCGCAGAAGGCGCATGCCAACAACCTGGCCAACATTTCTACCAATGGCTTTCAGCGCGATCTTGAGCAGGCGCGCTCGATGCCGGTGTTTGGTGACAGCTTTCCGGCGCGTGCCTTTGCCATGACCGAGCGCCCGGGCACCGATTTCAGTGAAGGCCCGATGGTGGAAACCGGTCGCGACCTGGATGTGACCGTGAGCGGTAATGGTTTCATCGCCGTGCAGGCGCCAGATGGCAGCGAAGCGTATGTGCGTACCGGTAGCCTGAACATCGATGCCCTCGGGGTGCTGCGTGCCGGCAACGGCATGCCTGTGCTCGGCAACGGCGGCCCCATTGCCATCCCGCCTGAGCAAAAGGTCGAAGTCGGCTCCGATGGCACCATCAGCATCCGCTCCATGGGTGAAGACCCGCGCGTGATGGCAGAGGTCGACCGCATCAAGCTGGTCAACCCCGACACCAAAGGCCTGACCAAAGGCCAGGACGGGCTGATCCATACCACTTCCGGGCAACCCGCCGATGCCGACATCAACGTGCGGGTGGTATCAGGCTTTCTGCAAGGCAGCAACGTCAACGCTGTCGAGGAAATGACCTCTGTACTGGCGCTGTCCCGTCAGTTCGAACTGCACGTCAAGATGATGAACGCGGCCAAGGAAGGCGATGAAGCCATGGCGCGTGTTTTGCAACTCGGCTAACCACATTTGAACGGGTGCCGTAAATCAGGCGCACGAGGAGAACACTAAATGCTTCCGGCTCTCTGGGTCGCTAAAACCGGCCTGTCCGCACAGGACACCAACCTGACGGTCATCTCCAACAACCTGGCCAACGTCTCGACCACCGGCTTCAAGCGTGATCGTGCTGAATTCCAGGACCTGCTGTACCAGATCAAGCGTCAGCCAGGTGCGCAGTCTACCCAGGACAGCGAGTTGCCGTCGGGCCTGCAGGTCGGTACCGGTGTGCGCATTGTCGGCACGCAGAAAAACTTCCAGACCGGCAGCTTGCAGACCACGGAAAACCCGTTGGACATGGCCGTCAATGGCCGTGGCTTCTTCCAGATCCTGCAACCTGACGGCACCGTCTCCTACACCCGCGACGGTACGTTCCACCTGAACTCCGACGGCCAGATCGTCAACGCTGATGGCCTGGCGCTGGAGCCTGCCATCGTGGTCCCGAACGACGCCCAGACCTTCACTGTGGGCCAGGACGGCACCGTGTCGATCACCACCGCCGGCAACCCGGCTGCGCAGGTTATCGGCAACATTCAGACCGCCGACTTCATCAACCCGGCTGGCCTGCAGGCGATGGGTAACAACCTGTTCCTGGAAACCGCTGCCAGTGGTGCGCCGCAGGTCGGCACCCCGGGCCTCAACGGCTTCGGCACTACCCTGCAGCAGACGCTGGAAAACTCCAACGTCAGCACGGTGGAAGAGCTGGTGAACATGATCACCACCCAGCGTGCCTACGAGATGAACTCCAAGGTCATCTCCACCGCCGACCAGATGCTGTCGTTCGTGACTCAGCAGCTCTAAGTCCAGTAGCTTCGTTACACCCGTGAGGTATGCATCATGAATCGTCTGTTGTCCGTGTTCGCCCTGGGGGGGGCGGTGTTGCTGGCAGGTTGCGTCGGCCCGACGCCCAAGCCCAACGACCCGTACTATGCGCCGGTCCTGCCGCGCACCCCGTTGCCGGCAGCGGCCAACAACGGTTCGATCTACCAGGCCGGTTTCGAGCAGAACCTGTACAGCGACCGCAAGGCGTTCCGGGTGGGCGACATCATCACCATCACGCTTAACGAGCGCACGTCCGCCAGCAAGAACGCCGGTTCGCAGATCGCCAAGACCAGCAAGACCGACATCGGCCTGACGTCGCTGTTCGGCACCACGCCCAACACCAACAACCCGTTCGGTGGCGGCGACCTTTCGCTGGAGGCCGGTTACAGCGGCGACCGCGCCACCAAGGGCGATAGCAAAGCTACCCAGGGCAACACCCTGACCGGCTCCATCACCGTCACCGTGGCCGAAGTGTTGCCCAACGGCATTATCGCCGTGCGTGGCGAGAAGTGGCTGACCCTGAACACCGGCGAAGAGCTGGTGCGTATTGCCGGCATGATCCGCGCTGACGATATCGCCACTGACAACACCGTGCCGTCCACCCGTGTGGCCGATGCGCGTATCACCTATTCCGGTACCGGCTCGTTCGCCGATGCCAGCCAGCCCGGGTGGCTGGACCGCTTCTTCATCAGCCCGCTTTGGCCTTTCTGAGTACGGATGACCATGTTCAACGTGAGGCAGCTGATTGCCACAACCCTGCTCTTGTCCTGTGCGTTCGCTGCCCAGGCCGAGCGCCTGAAGGACATCGCCAGCATCTCTGGCGTGCGTTCCAACCAGTTGATCGGTTACGGCCTGGTGGTGGGGCTGAACGGCACGGGTGACCAGACCACCCAAACGCCGTTCACCCTGCAAACCTTCAACAACATGCTGTCGCAGTTCGGCATCAAGGTGCCGGCCGGTTCCGGTAACGTGCAGCTGAAAAACGTTGCAGCGGTGTCGGTGCATGCCGACCTGCCGGCATTCGCCAAGCCTGGCCAGGTGGTGGACATTACCGTTTCCTCGATCGGCAACTCCAAGAGCCTGCGCGGCGGCAGCCTGCTGATGACCCCGCTCAAGGGTATCGACGGCAACGTCTACGCCATCGCCCAAGGCAACCTGGTCGTCGGCGGCTTTGATGCAGAAGGCCGTGACGGTTCGAAGATCACCGTCAACGTTCCGTCGGCCGGCCGTATTCCGGGCGGTGCCAGTGTCGAGCGTGCAGTGCCGAGCGGCTTCAACCAGGGGAATACCCTGACCCTGAACCTCAATCGCCCCGACTTCACCACCGCCAAGCGTATCGTCGACAAGGTCAACGACCTGCTCGGCCCTGGTGTGGCACAGGCCGTGGATGGTGGTTCGGTGCGCGTCAGTGCGCCGATGGACCCAAGCCAGCGCGTGGATTACCTGTCGATCCTGGAAAACCTTGAAATCGATCCGGGCCAGGCCGTGGCCAAGGTGATCATCAACTCGCGTACCGGCACCATCGTCATTGGCCAGAACGTCAAGGTGTCGCCTGCGGCGGTCACCCACGGCAGCCTGACCGTGACCATTACCGAAGACCCGATCGTCAGCCAGCCTGGGCCACTCTCCAATGGCCAGACCGCCGTGGTGCCACGTTCGCGGGTCAATGCCGAGCAGGAAGCCAAGCCCATGTTCAAGTTCGGCCCGGGCACCACGCTGGATGAAATCGTCCGTGCGGTGAACCAGGTGGGCGCAGCGCCTGGTGACCTGATGGCGATCCTCGAAGCCCTGAAACAGGCCGGCGCCTTGCAAGCCGACCTGATCGTGATCTGAGGACGGCGCGGATGAACAGCAAAAGCCTGGTTTCCGGCAGCGCCGACAGCGGTGCCTACACCGACCTCAATCGCCTGAGCTCGCTCAAGCATGGCGACCGCGACAGCGATGCCAACGTGCGCAAGGTCGCCCAGGAGTTCGAGTCGCTGTTCATCAGCGAAATGCTCAAGGCCTCGCGCAAGGCCAGCGACGTGCTGGCTGACGACAACCCGATGAACACCGAAACGGTGAAGCAGTACCGTGACATGTATGACCAGCAACTGGCTGTGAGCATGTCGCGCGAAGGTGGCGGTATCGGGCTGCAGGATGTGTTGGTGCGCCAGCTGTCGAAGAACAAGGCCAGCCCGGCCAGCACCAGCCCGTTTCCACGTACCGAGGGCAACGCCCCGACATTGTGGGGCAACAAGGTGGCCGAGCCGGCGCATGCCACCCAGTCGACCGCCACCCGCAACGACGTCGCTGCGCTCAATTCGCGTCGTCTGGCGCTGCCGAGCAAGCTCACCGACCGCCTGTTGGCCGGTATCGTGCCGTCGGCGGCCACGGCCAACACCGCCACCGTGCCTGCCCGTGACGGCCAGCAAGTGGCCAAGGCCTTCGCCGTGCCGGACAACGGCCTGCGCATCGTCGGCCGCGCCGTGGCCCAGCCACCGCTGGCGCCGAACAAAGCCTTTGGCGACAGCGATGAGTTCGTCGCCACCATGCTGCCGATGGCCGAACAGGCGGCCAAGCGCATTGGTATCGACCCGCGCTACCTGGTGGCCCAGGCCGCACTGGAAACCGGGTGGGGCAAGTCGGTCATGCGCAACACCGACGGCAGCAGCAGCCACAACCTGTTCGGCATCAAAGCCACTGGCAACTGGGGCGGCGGTGAGGCGAGGGCGATTACCAGCGAGTACCGTGATGGCCAGTTCGTCAAGGAGACGGCGGCGTTCCGTTCTTACGATTCCTACCAGGACAGCTTCCACGACCTGGTCAGCCTGCTGCAGAACAATTCACGCTATCAAGATGCGGTGAAGGCCGCCGATAAACCAGAACAGTTCGTGCAAGAGTTGCAAAAGGCCGGGTACGCCACCGACCCGAATTACGCCAGCAAGATCTCGCAGATCGCAAGACAGATGAAGTCGTACGAGCACTACGCAATGCTCGGTACCGCAACAAAACTTTAAAGGTATGGAACCATGGCGAGTCTGATCAACATTGGTATGTCGGGGCTGGGTGCCGCGCAATCGGGGATGTACACCCTCGGTAACAACATCGCCAACGCCGATGTCGAAAGCTACTCGCGCCAACAGAACGTGCAAAAGACCAAGGGCGGGCAACAAGTCGGCCAGGTGTTCATTGGCACGGGCACCACGTTGGCGGACGTGCGCCGGGTGTACAACGCATTCATCGAGAACCAGCTGCGTACCACCACCTCGCTGAGCAGTGAGGCGTCCTCGTACCTGGATCAGATCACGCCGCTGGATACTTCGTTGTCCAGTAGCGATACCGGTATTACCGCTGCGCTGAAAACATTCTTTACCGCCATGCAGGATGCGGCTGCCAAGCCGGCGGAAGACTCTTCGCGCCAATTGCTGTTGTCCAGCGCGCAGTCCCTGGCCAAGCGCTTCAACACCTTGTCGTCGCAGCTCAACCAGCAGTTGAGCAACGTAAACAGCAACATGGCCGGGATTGCCGATCAGGTGAACAACCTGACCAAGACCATCGCGGAGCTGAACACTCAGATCACGCGGGTCGGTGCCACTGCCGGTCAACCCAACGACCTGCTTGACCAGCGTGATGGTGCGGTGCGTGAGCTGAGCAAGCTGATTGGCACCGACGTGGTCGAGCGTGAAGGCAACTACGATATTTACCTGAAGAACGGACAAGCGCTGGTGCTGGGTAATACCACCCAGACCTTGGGCGTGGAGCCAAGCGCGGCCGACCCGACCCGTTCAAGCCTGATCCTCAATCGCGGCTCGACCAAGATGGACATCACCAGCAGTGCCACCGGTGGCGAGCTGGGGGGCTTGATCCGCTACCGTACCGAGACCCTCGACCCGGCCCTCAATGAGTTGGGGCGCGTGGCGCTGGCGGTGGCCGATGCCATCAACAGCCAGCTGGCTCAGGGCGTCGACAAGAACGGCAACTTCGGCGCCACCTTGTTCGGTGATATCAACAGTGCCAAGGCCATCAGTGAGCGCAGCATCGCCAAGTCGACCAACAGCGCCGGCTCCGGCAACCTCGATGTCACCATCAAAGACACCGGCAAGCTGTCCACCAGCGATTACCAGGTAACCTTCACCAGTGCCACGGGTTACAGCGTGCGCAAGCTGCCGGAAGGTACCGAGATGGGCCGCTATGACCTCAGCGATGACCCTGCACCTGTGATCGACGGTTTCACACTGTCGCTCAACGGCGGTGGCTTGGCCGCTGGCGACAGCTTCAAGATTACCCCGACTCGCAATGCCGCCGCAGGCATCGAGACCGTCCTTACCGACCCCAAAGGCTTGGCGCTATCGTCACCGCTTAGCGCCACCAGTGGCTCGGGCAACAAAGGCACCGGCGTAATCACTCAGCCGACGCTGACATCGAAACTTGACATCTACAATGGTGCCCAGCGTTCGCAGTTGCAGGCGGGTCTGACCTATTCGACCCCGGTCAAGCTGGTGTTTGGTGATGACACCACCTCGCCCCAGGCCTACAAGATGTACGACGCCAAGGGCACTGAGATTGGCAGCGGCACCATCGTGCCGGGCCAGGAGAACAAGCTGCAGTTGTCGGTGCCGATGGTGGATGGCAATGGCAACTCCCTGGGCGGCAACTTCACTTTTGAAATGAGCGTTTCCGGCGCGCCACAGAACGGTGACAGCTACACCGTGGCCTTGACCGGCGCAGGCTCGTCGGACAACCGCAATGCTCAGGCGGTTATTGACCTGCAGACCAAGTCCACGATCGAAGTGGGTGCCAATGGCAAGGGCATCAGCTTCACCGATGCCTACGCCAAGCTGGTGTCCAACGTCGGTGGCAAGGCCGGCCAGGCGCAGATGGACAGTGACGCCACCAATGCATTGCACACCTCGGCACTGGACAGTCGCAACGGCCTGTCGGGCGTGTCGGTGGACGAAGAGGTCGGCAACCTGGTCAAGTTCCAGCAGTACTACACCGCGTCGTCGCAGATCATCAAGGCGGCCCAGGAAACTTTCGCCACCCTGATCAACAGTCTTTAAGGAGCCGTAGATCGTGAGCGTACGCATCTCTACTTCGCAGTTTTACAACACCAACCAGGCCAACTATCAGAGCAACTTTGCGAAGACGGTGAAGAGCCAGCAGGAGGCCAGCGATGGCATTCGCGTGCGTTCCGGCAAGGACGACCCGGTGGGCGCTGCGCGTTTGCTGCAGCTTGAGCAGCAGCAGAGCATGTTGAAGCAGTATTCGACCAATACCGTCAATGTGCGTAACGCGCTGGGGACTGCGGAAAGTACCCTGACTTCGATTGGTAACGTGCTACAGCGTGTGAATGAGCTGGCCATTAGTTCTGGTAACGGTGCGTTTACAGATGCTGATCGAAAGGCCAATGCTGACGAACTGGCGTCATTGGAAGATCAGCTGTTCAACCTGATGAATAGCCGGGACGAAAGTGGCAAGTACATTTTCTCGGGCTCCAAGGGCGATACGCCGCCTTACGTCCGTAATGCAGACGGCACCTACAGCTACCAGGGCGATCAAGGCAAGTTGAACCTGCAGGTGGGAGACATGCTCAGCCTGGCTGCCAACGAAACCGGTTATGACGCCTTCGAGCAGGCGCTCAATACCAGTCGGACCCAGACTCAGCTGACTGCGCCGGCGGTCGATGATGGGCGTATCAACATGTCCAATGGTCAGGTTGCTGGTAGCTCTACCTACAATGATCGGTTCCTTGGCGGCGAGCCGTACACGATCGAGTTTCTCAGCAGCACTGAGTACAAGATCACCGACGCTGAGGGTAATGACGTTACGCTCGAGGCGAGTGGGGGAGGGAAGTTTGACCCTAATGCCGAGGGGGCTGGCATCAGCTTCCGTGGCGTTGATCTGCGCTTGGATATCACCTACAAGGATGGCGACAAGGGTAACGAAGATGCCGTAATTGCAGGCCATCAGTTCACCCTGAGTTCCAAACCCGATGAAGTGTCGGGTGCGCGCAGCCCAGGTAACGCCTCTTCGGAGCAGATTACAGGTGCCACCATCACTGACCAGAATGCATACGAGGCAGCATTCCCGTCAGTGGGCGCAGTGCTCAAGTTCACCAGCAGTTCGACGTTCGAGCTCTATGCATCGCCGGTAACCGACGATAGCCGCCCAGTGGCCAAGGGATCGCTGGGTGGTCCCAATGGCACTACCGCAACCGCCGCCGGGGTCAGCTTCGAGCTTTCCGGGCCGCCGAGTGCAGGTGATTCGTTTGGGGTGAAAGTGGATACTCATCAGACCCAGAACGTGCTTGATACGATCAGTAAGTTGCGCACGGCGTTGAGTACGCCAGTGGATAGCGACCCGGTTGCGCGTCAAAACTTCCTGGCTTCGCTGGACTCGGCCATGGGTAACGTATCGAGTGCCATAAATCAGGTGTCTTCCTCCATCAGCGCTATCGGTGGGCGTGGGCAGGCGCTGGATGTGCAGGCGGAAACCAACGAAGCGCTGAGCGCTGAAAATACCAAGACGCAAAGCTCGATCCGTGAAAGCGATCCGGCTGAGGTGATGCTGCGCCTGAACATGCAATCCAACATGTTGCAGGCTTCATTGCAGGCTTACGCGAAAATCGCGGGGCTGTCGTTGGTCAATTACATCTGATCAAGAAAATATATGCGAGAAGACCTGAATTAAAGGTCGTCTTGCAAATTTCGCCATATAGCTGTTTTACTGCTTAAGTGAGCAACGCGTGAACGCACAACCTCTCGTCACAATCGCTATCCCAGCGTTCAATCCTGCTTTTTTTCGCGGTGCGCTAGCTAGTGCGTTGGATCAGAATTATCCGAACTTGGAAATCGTCGTTTGTGATGACAGTCCGGGGATGGAAATAAAAGCGATTTGTGATGAGTTGGGTGGTCTTTCGCGCGTTGCATTCCGTTATGTGCGTAATTCGAAACGTTTGGGGTTTTCCTGTAACTTACTATGTTGTCTGAATCATGCCTCGGGAGAATTTATTAAGTTTCTCTGCGATGATGACCTGTTGATGGTTCAGTGCATTGCACATCAGACCCAGGCTTTTCGCCAGCACGAACAGGCGAGCATGGTGATTAACCAGCGATTGGTTTGTGATGCTGATGATGTATTATTGCCTTCTCGACCACTCAGTGCAGTTATAGCTCCATCGTCAGCAATACTTTATGGTACCGATCTGCTCGCTTGTGTGGCTGAGAGTGCTGCAAATATCTTTGGTGGTATCAGTCATGCACTTTTTCGGCGGGTTCAGGTGGAGGAGTACTTGGGCGCGTTGGTGCAGGACGGGAAGGGGTTCACTGCTCGCTTGGATATGGCTGTGTATATTTGCTTGCTGCGACGCGGACACTTGGTCACGTTGGAGCACGCTTGGAGTATTGAGAGAGTTCACGCGGGAAGGCTGAGTTATCACGTTTCAATGGTTGAAGCAGCCAAGATTGAGACCGACTGGCTGCAGCAGATGTTGGCGGCAAGAACTGGTGAAAGGGAGCCTGCCGAGGGATGGGTGCGTTACTTGCCGATGGGCTCCAGTGGTTATGGGCATGAGGCAGATTGGAAGGAGTTGGATGTACGGAACTTTACATCCAAGCAGCTAGCCTTCTTTGAGCAGCAAGTGGGTACCCATAGTCTTACTTTTGCTGATCTGTACGCGGAGTGGCTCGAAACGCGCTCGTTGTCGGTAGGGCAAGTACGCTTGCTGCCTAAGCGTATGGAGCAGTGGCCTTGCCGACCTCGAATAATGCCTGTGGTGTTCTGCAACGAGGATCAGGAGTTAGCGCTGCGCGCCACTTTAGATAGCCTGATTGCGCAATCTTATGCGGCTAGTTCCATTCAAGTGCTTGGTCTGCCGTGTCCGACACAGCCGCTTGCTGATGTCCATTATCGCGCTCGCCACGATGAAGGTTTTTGCGATATCAATTCGTTGATCCGCGAAGTGCGCGCTGATTGGATCCTGCTGTTGCAGGCGGGGGATCTTCTGCATAATCAGGCTCTAGTGATAATGGCTGAGCGAATGGCGTTGGTTACTGGCAGCTTGTGCCTTTACTTTGATGAAGGTGGCTATAACGGACGAGAGTCAGGCCAGCCAATTTTCAAGCCTGACTTCAATCTTGATTTGATGCGCAGCATGCCCTATGTCGGTCGACAATTGGCGTTCAATTGTGAAGCTATGAGTGCGCTGGGTGGCTTTGATGCACGATTCGCAGAATTGGCGCCCCACGACCTGCTCTGGCGTTTGGTCGAAACCCATGGCTTACAGGTAGTCAAGCACATTCCCGAGTTGCTGGTGCAGAGTCAGAATACCTATGCCGATTGGGTATGTGACTCAGCAGTACGTGCTCTATCTGTTAAGGTCGTGAGTGCTCACTTGCAACGAATGGGCGTGGCTGCGGAGGTAAGGGCTATCGAAGGTAGTTTCGCGGCCCGCGTGATTTATCAGCATGGGCAGCCAGCAAGCGTTTCCATTCTGATTCAGGTGGGCAACGACCTTCTCACGTTGCGTCGTTGCGTCGAATCGCTGCTGGCGCACACCCACTATGGCAACTATGAAGTGCTGCTAGTCGCTAGGGGCAATGAGCCAGTCGAACTGCAGAACTGGTTGATGGCAATGAAAAGCTTACAGAGCGCCCAGTTAAGGGTCCTTGACCTCGGCGTGCTAGGGATTGCCGCGAGTCTAAATCACGCTGCTGAATACGCTTATGGCGACTATTTATTGCTGCTCGATGTAGGTTGTGCGCTATTTGATTCGCAATGGTTACAAGAACTGATGTGCCAGGCGCAGCGCCCAGAAGTTGGGGTGGTTGGGCCAAAACTTTATGCCGGCGATGGCACCGCCGCCTCCAGTGCGCTGGTGCTCGGTTTGGCTGGCGTGGCAGGAAACCCGTTTGCAGGGAGTCCTGCAGATGGCGATAGTTACCTGGACCGCCTGCGGGTGGTGCAAAACTGGTCCGCTGTAAGCTTGGATTGTCTATTGGTCCGTCGAGAATTGTTCATCGAGTTGCAAGGCTTGGATACACAAGCTTTGCAGCAAGCCTACTTCGACGCCGATTTCTGCCTGCGAGTGCGTGAAGCGGGCTACTTGGTGGTTTGGACGCCATTCTCAAAAGTGGCTCGTTTGAACGCGAGCACCGCAGCACGACGTATAGAGGATGAGCGGGTGTTTTACCAGCGTTGGTTGGCGGATGTAGCCAATGACCCTGCTTATAATAAAAACCTCAGCTTGAAGCAGGGAGGGTTCAGGTTAGAACCGGGGTCGCGTAGCGGCTGGGATCCCTTTATCTCTCGGGCTATGCCATCGGTCTTGGCATTGCCATTCAACACTTCCGCTGTGGGGCATTATCGGGTCATTCAGCCATTCACTGAGCTGGAGCGTGAGGGGTGGGTTCAGGGGCAGGTTAGTTATCAAATGCCGGATCCTTACACGGCTGAGCGTGAGAAGCCGGATGTGATGATCCTACAGCTTCGCTGCTCTGCCGAGAATATTCAGGAAATCGCTGACATTCGACAGTTTTCCAATGCTAGGCGAGTCTTTGAAATTGACGATTATATATTGGAGCCCTCCGCGAAGAACGACCACGCTCGCAATTGGCCCAAGAATATTGCTCAACTATTGGGGCAAGCTGTCGGTCTTTGTGATCGATTAGTTGTTTCTACTCAGCCATTGGCGGACGCTTTGTCGCATATGCATCACGACATTCGGGTTGTTCCTAATATGTTGGCTGCCTCGCTGTGGGCTGGGCTTTTGAGCCGGCGCCAAACCAGTGCCAAGCCCCGGGTCGGCTGGGCGGGAGGGTCCAGTCATCGTGGGGATCTGGAGATGATGCTAGAGGTTGTTCGAACGTTGGCGGATGAAGTCGATTGGGTTTTCTTTGGCATGTGTCCAGAGATGCTGCGCCCCTACGTGAAGGAATTCCACAAGGGCGTGCCGATGGCTCAGTATCCCCGGAAGTTGGCCAGCATGAACCTCGATTTGGCGCTAGCGCCGCTCGAGCAGAACTTATTCAACGATTGTAAAAGTAACCTGCGGCTTCTGGAGTATGGCGCTTGCGGCTATCCGGTAATTTGTACGGAAACCAAAGCGTATGCGGGCTATTTACCTTGTACTCGGGTTAAACGTAATGAGGCCGAATACTGGCTTGAGGCAATTCGTATGCATCTTGGCGATCCGCATGCCAGCTATCAGCAAGGGGATGCATTGCGTGAAGCTGTGCTAAGTGACTATGTACTGTCGCGGCATCACCTGCAACATTGGGCCAATGCCTGGCTAGCAGATTGAACCTGAAGTTCGGCGACGCGTTGTTTGGCTCAAATAATTAGAGAGGCCGTTATGGCGGATATTGCAGCAGCATCCAGTAATGAAGTGACCGTGATTGTACTGGGGCAGGGCCAGAATGCTTACCAGACCCGTGCACAGTATTATTACCAGCAAGCCGGTATTCCGAGCCTGGCTTTCGAGACCTCCTCCGTCAACGTTGCGAACACATCCATTCGGGATTGCCTTGCTAGTACATTGAGTCAGGTGACGACGCCTTTCGTCGTCTTGGCGGAGGAAAGCGACTTCGTTCTTGAGTCTGCCTTGCAGCACGCAGTGGAATGCCTGCATGCGCAACCTTTGATGATAGCTGCCCAAGGTTATGCCCTTGGAATGGTAGTTGGCAGCGCTGAAGTGAAGTACTACAAGCTTGGGGCACACTTAGGGGTGCAAAATGGTTCCGGAGCGCTGTCGCGGCTCCAGCATTATGCACAAGCTGGCCGTCAGGCCTGGAGGGCAGTAGTCAGGGTATCTGCATTGCAGGCTGCGTTGGCCGAAGCTCCGCCATTCAGTGACGAAGCGTCGTTTCGCCTTGGTCTAGCCTATTCCATTCTGGCGCTGGGTGAGATCGCTCAGTTGGATCAGACGGATGTCTTGAGTGCTTATAAATTTGACTCCTGCAGTTTGACTGTGCGTGAGGAAAGGCTGAATCGTGCGTTGCACTTCTTGCGTGATTGGGACAGTAAGCAAAACGCACCACGTAATGGCGATAGTCACTATGTGATTCTCAGCGAATTTGTGCGAAACACTTACGATCATGGCGATGCGACGTTGTTGTTCACTTCTAGTTGGAATAGTGTCGTCAATGATCCTGAGCGTTCCTTCGAGGTACGTCAATGGGTGGAGATGCCTTATTATAATAGCGGGTTATTCTCGCAGTTATCGGCAGTGGAGTTCTTGTGCCACGCCTGGCCTGCTGGGAAAGCCCAATATGACGCTCTGGAGGGGGTATGGGTGCGCCAGCGCGACCTGCTTCAAGAGCACCCCAATGATACTGTCGAGAGCTTGCAGTTGCGTTATTGGCAAGCTCTGGCTCTGGGCTTGTTTGATCCAGAACTATGTAAAAAACTGCTGCAGACGCTGACTGAGGCTGATAATCAAGAGCGAGCTGAGGAGCTAAAGGGGTGGCTTTCACGTCTTGAGCGAGTTCCTAGTACCGCCTATGAGTTGCGGCTACAGGTTACTCCCTCGGGGCGTATACTTCGTGCGCTCGAAGCTGCTCATCCTGATGTAATGACCCGGCAGCGTGTATCAGCAGCAATCAATGCACGTTGTTCTGAGCAATTTGCTTTCATTGTGCTGGATTTGGGCAATGACGATATAGCTCTTCAGACCACGTTCGATAGCATACTCGCTGCCGGTGTTAGCAATTTTAAACTCGTTGTACTCAAAGCGGGGCGGCTGCCGGCGGTTACAACTGCACGTGATACCTTGCATTTCATTAGGGTTGCCGAAAGCAACTGGGTAAATCATCTTAATGAGGTGGTGCGCCAGCTTCCGAGTGACTGGCTGCTTTTGCTGGAGGCGGGTGATGTATTACTGGGCGGCGGACTGCTGCGTTTGATGGTGGAAGTCCAGCAGGCCTCGACCTGCCATGCTATTGCCGCTAACGAGGTGCAGCGGGATGTGCGGGGGGGGCTATTGAGCATCGCTCGGCCTGGCGCCAATCTGGATTTGCTACGCACACAGCCGGGGCTTATGTCGCGTCATTGGCTTGTTCGCCGTCAAACCGTGCTGGATCTTGGTGGTTATGCGCAAATACATCGCCATGGCGTAGAGTTTGAAATGCTATTGCGTATAGTCGAAGCAAAGGGCGTAGCGGGTGTTGCACATATGGACGAATATCTGGTGATCGGCCAAGAGCCTTCCTCGGAGCTATCGTCGGTAGCAGCTTCGATTGTCAGTGGTCACCTAAAGCGGTTGGGTTATCGGGCTCAAGTCAGTGATGAAGGTAGTCGGGGGCTGGGAATTGACTACCGCCATGATAGTACTCCACTGGTAAGTATATTGGTGGCGTCCGAGGGTGATGAGCGACAACTGGAGGCTTGCGTAACAGCTGTGTTGCAGCGTACTCGTTATCCGCGCTACGAAATTATACTAGTTGGAGGTAAAGGCTCACTATCTGGTTTGGATACTCTGCAGTCGTTTTCTGTGCGTGTGCGTGCGGTCTCTGCGAAACAAGGTGCTTCTCAAGCGGAGTGGCTTAATCTTGCGGCAGGCGAAGCAAGGGGGGAATATCTTATCCTGTTGTCAGAACGTTGCCGGGTACAAACGCCGGCATGGGTTGAAGTGCTGCTCAACGAGGCGCAGCGGCCGGAAGTGGGAGTTGTTGGAGCTGCGTTGTACGACGCCGATGGTGCAATGGCCCATGCTGGTTTTGAATTGGTGAGGGGCGGCCTGGTGCAAGCGCCATGGCATGGCGCTAGTCCTAGAGTAGTGGAAAGCGCCCGTTGGCCGCTTTCAGTTCGCAGTTGTAAGGGGGTGGCTGGCGAATGCCTTATGGTACGCAAAGATGTATTCCGGCAGATTGGTGGTCTTTCTACAAGGCCCAATGCGGACATTGAATTGTCCCTTGCGGTTGAGCAAGCGGGGCATTTGGTGGTTTGGACACCACGCGCGCGTCTGGTGCTTAGCTCGTCGTCTATGGCGCCCGAGCGCATTGATTCGTCGCTGGAGGCTCGCTGGCCATCTGCGTTTGGGTATCAACAGCAGTTTACCGTTCGAGATGGGGAGGCAGTGCAGCCGAACCTAGATTGGCTAACGGAAATTTAAATGCTGGCGCGAGAATTGCAGAAGCCGGGTGCGGGCCCGGCTTTTTCATGTCTTTTGGCAATATATTGACGGGCTGAGGATTTGCTATTGCCGAGCAGTTGGGGATTGGAATGGGTAAGAAAGTTGCGATATTGCAATCGAACTACATCCCATGGAAGGGCTATTTCGACTTGATTCGAAGCGTCGATGTTTTCGTGTTTTACGACGATGTGCAGTACACCCGTCGAGACTGGCGTAACCGTAATAAGATAAAGATCGCTCAGGGCGAGCATTGGCTGACGATTCCGGTAAAAGCCAAGGGTCGTTTCGAACAGTTGATCAACGAAGTGGAGATCAGCGAGCCGGACTGGGCGGCACAGCACTGGAAGACCATCGCCATGAGCTATCGTCGGGCTCCATGCTTCGCTGAGCTGGAAACGCGCATTCGCAGTTTGTACGAGCAGGCAGCCAACCTTCTCAGCCTGTCACGCGTCAACCAATTGTTCATTGAAGGGCTGTGCCCTTTGCTGGGTATTCAG
>NZ_BCBJ01000106.1:0-29782 GCF_001320605.1 Pseudomonas sp. NBRC 111133
GATCCACTTGCAGGACTATTGGCAAGAAACCATCAACTGGCCATCAATGGTGGTGCAAACCGCCGTGGCGATGATGGCGATCATCTGCCTGCCGCGGCAGTTCCATGTCACCGTGGTAGAGAACATCGAACCCCAGGACATGCGCCTGGCGCGCTGGGTGTTCCCGATGTACCTGGCACTGGCCGCGCTGTTCGTGGTGCCGATTGCCTTGGCCGGGCAGATGTTGCTGCCGGGCACGGTGATTTCCGACTCGTTCGTCATCAGCCTGCCACTGGCCGAGGCGCACCCGAGCCTGGCCCTGTTGGCGTTCATTGGCGGTGCTTCGGCGGCCACCGGCATGGTCATCGTCGAAGCCGTGGCACTGTCGACCATGGTGTCCAACGACATGCTGCTGCCCTGGCTGCTGCGCCGCAACAACGCCGAGCGGCCGTTCGAGGCGTTCCGCCACTGGATGCTCTCGGTGCGCCGGGTAACCATCGTGGTGATCCTGTTGCTGGCCTACGTCAGCTACCGCTTGCTGGGGTCCACCGCGAGCCTTGCGACCATCGGCCAGATCGCCTTTGCCGCCGTGACCCAGCTCACCCCGGCCATGCTTGGCGCGCTGTACTGGAAGCAGGCCAACCGCCGCGGCGTGTTCGCCGGCCTGGCCGCAGGTATCTTCCTGTGGTTCTACACCTTGGTGCTGCCGATCGCCGCCCATAGCCTCGGCTGGCCGCTGCAACTGTTCCCGGGGCTGGCGTGGCTGCACGGCAACCCGTTGGACCTGCCAATCAGCCCGCTGACCCAGGGCGTGGTGTTGTCATTGGCGGGCAACTTCACCCTGTTTGCCTGGGTCTCGGTGCTTTCGCGCACGCGGGTGTCCGAGCACTGGCAGGCCGGCCGCTTCATTGGCCAGCAAACCGCGCGGCCCAGCAGCAAGCCGCTGCTGGCGGTGCAGATCGACGACCTGCTGACCCTCGCCTCGCGCTTTGTGGGTGAAGAGCGTGCACGCCAGAGCTTCATCCGCTTCGCCTACCGCCAGGGCAAGGGCTTCAACCCCAACCAGAACGCCGACGGCGACTGGATCGAGCACACTGAACGCCTGCTGGCCGGGGTACTGGGCACCTCGTCGACCCGCGCCGTGGTCAAGGCCGCCATCGAAGGCCGCGACATGCAGCTGGAAGATGTGGTGCGCATCGCCGACGAAGCCAGCGAAGTGCTGCAGTTCAACCGTGCCCTGCTGCAAGGCGCCATCGAGAACATCAACCAAGGCATCAGCGTGGTCGACCAGAACCTGCACCTGGTGGCCTGGAACCGGCGCTACCTGGAGCTGTTCAACTACCCCGACGGCCTGATCAGCGTGGGCCGGCCCATTGCCGACATCATCCGCTACAACGCCGAGCGCGGTCTGTGCGGCCCGGGCGAAGCCCAGGTGCATGTGGCGCGGCGCCTGCACTGGATGCGCCAGGGCCGTGCGCACTCCTCCGAACGGCTGTTCCCCAATGGCCGGGTGATCGAGCTGATCGGCAACCCGATGCCGGGCGGCGGCTTTGTCATGAGCTTCACCGACATCACACCGTTCCGCGAGGCCGAGCAGGCCCTGCGCGACGCCAACGAAGGCCTGGAGCAACGGGTGGCAGAGCGCACTCAAGAGCTGTCGCAGCTCAACCAGGCGCTGTCCGAAGCCAAGAGCCATGCCGAAGCGGTGAGCCAGTCCAAGACCCGCTTCCTGGCTGCGGTCAGCCATGACCTGATGCAGCCGCTGAACGCCGCCCGGCTGTTCTCCGCCGCCTTGTCGCAGCAGGCCGAGGGCATGAACGAAGAGGCCCAGCAGTTGGTGCAGCACATGGACAGTTCGCTACGCTCGGCCGAAGAGCTGATCAGCGACCTGCTAGACATCTCGCGCCTGGAAAACGGCAAGATCACTCCGGATGCCAACCCTTTTGCTCTCAACGAACTGTTCGACACCCTGGGGGCAGAATTCAAGGTACTGGCGGCCGAGAAAGGCCTGGAGTTCCGCCTGCGTGGCAGCCGCCTGCGGGTGGACAGCGACATGAAGCTGCTGCGCCGGGTACTGCAGAACTTCCTCACCAATGCCCTGCGCTATGGCAAGAGCCCTATCCTGCTGGGCGCGCGCCGCCAGGGCGAACGCCTTTGGCTGGAAGTATGGGACCGGGGGCCGGGCATTGCCGACGACAAGCTGCAGGTGATCTTCCAGGAGTTCAAACGCCTGGACAGCCACCAAACCCGCGCCGAAAAAGGCCTTGGCCTGGGCCTGGCGATTGCCGACGGCCTGTGCCGGGTGCTGGGGCACCCGCTGGAAGTACGCTCATGGCCGGGCAAAGGCACGGTGTTCCGGGTCTGCGTGCCGATTGCCCGCCAGCCCGCACCGGCGCCGAGCGCCCCGGTGGAACAGGGTGGCCAACCGCTGGCCGGGCTGCAGGTACTGTGCGTGGACAACGAAGACAGCATCCTGATCGGCATGAACAGCCTGCTCAGCCGATGGGGTTGCCAGGTATGGACCGCACGTAACCAGGCCGAATGCGAGGCCCTGCTGGCCAAGGGCATGCGCCCGCACCTGGCATTGGTGGACTACCACCTGGATGACGGCGAGACCGGCATCGGGCTGATGGGCTGGCTACGCGCGCGCCTGGGTGAACCGGTGCCAGGGGTGGTAATCAGTGCCGACGGCAGCAAGGAAACCATCGCCATGGTGCATGCATCAGGCCTGGATTACCTGGCCAAGCCGGTCAAGCCGGCGGCCCTGCGCGCCATGCTCAACCGCCATCTGAGCCTGGTTCAGTAACCGCTGCATCCGGCACCTCGTCGGACAGCGCCCGCTCCAGCAAGTCTGCCGGCAGGCTCTTGCTGGCACGAGCGCCCAGCAGTTTCAGCTGTTCGCTGCGGCTGACCAGGTTGCCGCGCCCTTCGCACAATTTGTTGCGGGCAGCGGCATAGGCCTTGTCCACCTGCTGCAGGCGGCTGCCCAGCTCGTCCAGGTCCTGGATGAACAACACGAACTTGTCGTACAGCCAACCGGCGCGCTCGGCGATTTCGCGGGCGTTCTGGCCTTGGCGCTCCTGTTTCCACAGACTGTCGATTACCCGCAGGGTCGCCAGCAAGGTGGTGGGGCTGACAATCACGATTTGCCGGTCGAATGCTTCCTGGAACAGGTTGGGCTCAGCCTGCAAGGCTGCCGAGAAGGCCGCCTCGATGGGCACGAACAGCAGCACGAAATCCAGGCTGTGCAGGCCTTCGAGGCGATTGTAATCCTTGCTCGACAGGCCTTTGACGTGGCTGCGCAGCGATTGCACGTGCTGCTTGAGCGCGGCCTCGTCGTTGCCGGCGACGAACTGCTGGTACGCCGTGAGGCTGACCTTGGCGTCCACCACCACCTGCTTGTCGCCGGGCAGCATGATCAGCACATCGGGCTGGAAACGCTCGCCGTCGGCACTTTTCAGGCTGACCTGGGTCTGGTACTCGCGGCCCTTTTCCAGGCCCGCATGCTCCAGCACCCGCTCAAGAATCAGCTCACCCCAGTTGCCTTGGGTTTTCTGGCCCTTCAAGGCCTGAGTGAGGTTGGTGGCCTCGTCCGACAAGCGCAGGTTGAGCTGTTGCAGGCGCTCCAGCTCCTTGCCTAGCGAGAAGCGCTCGCGGGCCTCTTGCTGGTAGCTTTCTTCCACGCGCTTTTCGAAGGCATGAATACGCTCCTTGAGCGGGTCGAGCAACTGGCCCAGATGCTGCTGGCTGGTCTGGGCGAAGCGCTGCTCACGCTCGTCGAAGATCTTGGTGGCCATGTCGGCGAACTGGGCGCGCAGGGTATCGCGCGCTTCCTGCAGGTCTTCGAGGCGTTGCTGATGGCTTTCCTGCTGCTCGCGCAGCTCGGCCTCCAGGCGTGCGGTCTGGGCCTCCAGGCGGCGCAGTTCGGCCTCCCGGTTGGCGCGCTCCAGGCTCCAGGCGTGGGCGGCATCGCGGGCATTGTCGCGGTCGACTTGCAACAGTTCCAGCTCACGGCCCTGGGCGGCTAGTTGGGTCTGCTTGACGGTGTTGGCTTCGCTGAGGTCGCTGACTTCGTCGCGGCTCGCCTCCAGCTGCGCTTGCAGGCCAGCCTGTGCCAGCTGGGCAGCGTTGAGGCGTTCTTCAAGCAACGCCTGCTCACCTTGCCGCGCGCCCTGGCGGCGCTGCACCTGCATGACCCACCCCAGGCAAGGTAACGCGCCTGCCACCAAGCCCAGCAGAATGCTGGCCAGATCCACTGTCATGCTTACCCCGAACGATCCTGGATGATTGATGCGCAGCTTATCAGCCCAGCGGGCGTGTTGCCTGTTGCAGCTCGAGTGCTCAGCCCGAGAACCACTGGCGCAGCAACCGCCGCGCCTCCTGTGACCCCTGCCCCGCCGCCAGTTCCAGCCAGTACCGCGCCTGCTCCGGCTCGCTGTGCTGACACAACCGTGCATATTCCAGTTGCGCCCGCCGATCACCGGCGCGGGCGGCCTGACGCAGCAGTTCATGGCCAATCCGCCGGTCACGGGCATTGCCGCAATCACGGCACAGCATCTGCCCCAGGCGGCTTTGTGCGACCACCACGCCCTGGCGCGCCGGCTGTTTCAGCAGGCGCCCGGCCAAGTGCTTGACCTGGGGCTTGTCACCCAGGCGCGGGCTGTCGAGCAACCACAAGGCAACTTTCAGTGAAAAGCGTTTGGGGGGAGGCGTCGATGCCGCGGGGCTGGCGAGGTGTTTGCTGCGGAACTTCATGAGTAACAGGTTTGGCAACTCGAAAGGCGCGCCACTCTACTCTTTTTTTACCGCCCCGGCCTGTCCATTTCTGGAGAATTGAAAAAAATTTAAATGATATTTTCTTGACGTTTACGAGGGGATGACCAAGCAGTCTGTCGAGGCATGTCGATTGTCGGACAGTTCACGCCTTTGCTAGCACGCCCGTCCTAGAGCAAGCGCTCGGGACAATCCACAGTTCCTGTGGATAACTCGGTGGACAACCCCCTTGCACACACCGCAAAGCCCCGTAAATTGGGGCTTTGTGTCAAACTGACGATTTTTTCACCAGCTAAAAATAGTGTTTTTTTTCATTGACTTAACCGCGCAGTCAAGGCATTGGCGAGGCTGTCGATGCGTGTTGCCGGGCTGTTACAACCGCTGCCCCGAATGTGAACAAGTGCACCATAAACCTCCCTTCGGGTGCACGAAATGGGCACATCCGCCCGGATACGGGCCATTTGCCCCCTCTTCACAGCAACGCAAATACGCGCCATACTGCGCGGCTAACCTGAACGAACGTAGTGCTTGCCAAGCGCCTGCATTTCCAGTAAGGTGCGCCTTGTTAGTACCAAGCTGAAAGTCAATTCTGGCCGCAAGCGTCCTTGCAAACCCCCTCCTCCCAAGAGTGGCGCTGCTGAAAGCAGGACCGGCCCAATCGATGATTCCCTCGCCAGCCTCAGGCTGCTCAAGCACGAATCACGTGACAGATTGATCAGGATTCCACCCCGACGGCCTAGAACCTTGGCCCCGGCGTGCTGCCTGCCTTCCGAAGTACCTACCAGTCAGCCCAAGCGCCCACCTTTGATTGCGCCCCCTCTGGCTGCCCTGTTCCAGTCAGGTTCGTTCGTCCCTTAATAAAGGCGTCACTGGAACGTTTCTATCATGCACGGATCATAACCCCCGTGTTTAAAGCAGGAACCTCCAACAATATGCATACTCATCATCAAATTCAGGCTGCCATTGGCACCCTCTCCCAGGCCTTCTCGCCGTTGAAGTGCCTTATCGTTGCCCCACGCAAGGGCAGCTTCAGCTTCACCCTGGTAGACGAACACGGCGTCGCCTGCCACACCGAGCGCCTGTACCCGGAACAGTACAGCCGTAGCGAGCCGCTGCAGGCGGTCATTGCCCGTACTCGCCAATCGCTTACCGCGTGAGCGGCGAATACTGCGGTATTCAAGCGCTGAATCTCCCCATCGCCAGTCTGCCTGAACATTCCCGACGTAATTGCCTTAGGGCATATAGCCCGGTACGTCAGGCAGCAAACGATTTAAAAACAGCTCTTTACACCACGATTATCACACTACACTTCAACTCGAGCGGTCCTTACCGCTTCCGGCGGGCCTGATCATTCACCAGCTGCCAAGCTCCAGCGCCCGTCCGGCCCTTATCTGCTCGAGGGCATCATGGGTATCGCGGCGAATGAATTGTGTCAGTATGTGATCCGACCCACCCTGGTCTACCTGAACCGTCACTGCGCCAGCGCCGAGGCCTTGTTGCTGGGCATCGCCGCCAGCCAATCGGCACTCGGGTCCGCTTTGCACGACCGACGTGGGCACGGCCTTTACCGCATTGGCGAACACCGCCATCAGGCGCTCTGGGACGACTACCTGGCTCGGGATCCCGACCTGGCCAGCCTGGTCCGCGGTCTGGCCAGCCAGCACGCCTTCCTTGGCGGGCCGCACCTGGAGCTCACCGTCAACCTGCGCTACTCCACCGCCATTGCCTGGATGCTCGTCGAAGAACAGGCCACAACGCTGCCCGCCGCAGATGACCTGTTGGCGCTGGCACGAATCTGGCGACAGGTATTCAACCCCCAAGGTCGCCTGCGCGACTTCACCTCAGCCTGGCACACCTGCATCGATCAGAGATTGCCACAGGCATCGTAAGACACGCCCTACAAAATTACCGGAAAAAAGGGAATTGTGGTCGGATTGTCCTACAAAACCGCTCTATCTTCTGCGATTGAGACTATGGCGCGGCGCGTGATTTGTTGGTAGCGTTTCGCCCCGGAGATCCCAAGGAGTTTTCTAATAATGAAAAAAGTAATGCTCAAAACCTCCCTCGGCGTAGCCGTTGCTCTTGCTTCCAGCCAACTGCTCGCCAGCGGCTTCGCGCTCAACGAACAGAGCATCAGCAGCATGGGGACAGGTTTCGCGGGACGTTCTTCTTCTGCCGAAGATGCCAGCACCGTGTTTGGCAACCCGGCAGGCATGTCCCGCCTCAAACGTGAACAATTCACCGTGGGCGGCGCTGCCGTCATCGCCAAGTCCGACATCTCGGGCCCGGGCAGCAACCTCGGGGGGGAAACCGATGGTGACATGGTGCCTTTCGTTGGCGTACCGATGGGTTACTACGTCAAGCCGATCGACGACCACTGGAGCGTCGGCTTCGGTGTTTACGTACCGTTCGGCCTGGTAACCGACTACGGCAGCGATGACGCCGCACGCTACTGGGGCAAGAAGAGCCACGTCGAGGTTGTCACCTTCCAGCCGACTGTCAGCTATGCCTTCAACGACAAGGTCTCGATCGGCTTCGGCCCTACCATCAACCGCATCAAGGGTGAGCTGGGCTCTAACCTGGCAACCCCAGCTGCACTAGGCGGTAGGGACGGGGAAGTTAAAATCAAAGGTGACGATACCGCCGTAGGCTATAACATCGGTGTTTTGGTTCAGGCCACCGACCGGACCCGTATCGGCTTGACCTATCACTCGATGGTTGACTACAAACTTGAGGGTAAAACCCGGGTAAGTACACCACTGCTACAGTCTTTCAGCGGCAGCAAATTCGATGCATCGCTGAAAATCAAGACCCCTGAATCTGTCGACCTTTCGGTCACGCATGAACTTGATGATCAGTGGACTTTGTACGCCGGCAGTACTTGGACACGCTGGAGCAGGCTGAAAGACATCACTGTAAACAACGATCTGCCTGCCCAACTGTCCGGCGGTGCAGCTGGTGCGCTATTCGGCACCATCACCGAAGAACAGAACTGGCATGACACCTGGGCCCACGCCATTGGTGCGTCTTACAAGGTCAACAAGGAGTGGGTACTGCGTACCGGCTTCACCGTCGACCAGTCGCCGACCAACAACCACGACCGTTCGCCACGTATCCCGACTGGCGACCGCAAAGTGTTCAGCCTGGGTGCCGGCTGGAGCCCGAACGACGACATGACCATCGACGTGGCCTATTCCTACCTGTGGGAAGAAGACACCAAGGTCAATCTGGCGAGTGCAACCAAGGGCAGCTACCAGGCCAAGTACGAGAACAGCGCTCACGGTATCGGTGCTTCGCTCACCTACCGCTTCTGATTCGTACGCGACACACAAAAAACCGCCCTCGTGGCGGTTTTTTCATGCCTGCACCTGCCAACTGTCACCCAGGCACTCGCGCAGATAATCCATGAACACGCGTACCTTGGTGGTCATGGCAAAACGGTCGGCCAGGCACAAGTAGATATCCATTGGCTCGGTCTGGGCGTAGGCTTGGCCGCTGTCGCTGTATTCAAACAAGGGCACCAGCGCGCCGGAGGCCAGGTGAGGCCGCACGATGAACTCGGCCAGGCGGGTGATGCCACCGTCGTGCAGGGCCATCTGGGTCAGGGCATCGATGTCATCGCTGATCAATACGCTGCCGAACTCCGCCTCGAAGCGCAGGCCGTCGCGCATGAAGCCCCAGCGCAGAAAGCGCCCGTCCACCGGATAGCGAAACACCAGGCAGCGGTGCTCGCGCAGGGCCTCAGGCGTGACGGGTACGCCGGCGCTTTGCAGGTAACCGGGTGAGGCGCAGCAGATGAACGGGATACGCGCAATGTGCCGGGCCATTAGCTGGTCTTCCAGCTGAGGGGCAATCCGCAGGCTCACGTCGACGTCTTCACGGGCATGATTCACCCGGCGATCAGTCGTTACCAACTCTATCGAAAGCAACGGGTAGCGGGCACTGAAGGCGGGTATCAGCGGCGCCAGGACGTGGCGACCGAAGGCGGAAGTCGAGGCAATGCAGAGCCGCCCTTGGGGCTCGCTGTCTGGTGTAGTGACCGCCTGTTCAGCCAGCGCCAAGTCACGTTCGATGTGCTTCACACGCTCGTAATACTGGGCGCCAGCGGGTGTCACAGCCATGCTGCGTGTGGTGCGGCTGAGCAGTCGCACCTGCAAGTGGCCCTCCAGCCGAGCCAGGTTCTGGCTGACCGCTGCCGGGCTGAGCCCCAGATTGCGGGCGCCAGCCGCAATGCTGCCGGCTTCGACAACCTTGATGAAGCTGCGGATGGTGTTGAGCAGGTCCATTTGAGCCCCTGGATTCGTAAGAATCTCTTTATAAAGAACTCAATCCTGCGGGTCTACAGGTGCAGGCGCATGCATTGCTAACCTGCGCCTCCACTCACCTTTCAGGAGTTCGCATGAGCAACCTGTCCCAGTCGCGCAGCCGACGCAAATTACACCCGGGCGCCACGCCTTACGTTTTCGCCTTTTACATGTCGTCGATCATGGCACTGCTGATGTGCTTCGTGATCACAGCGGCCAATGCCGGGGTTAACCCGGAATACCTGAGCAATGTGCTGAAGGCCTATCAATTGGCAATGCCAGTGGCGTTTGTATGTGTGTTGATGGTGAGGCCGGTAGTGGTGCGGCTGGTGGCAATTACGGTGCATGCGAATTGAAGTAGCCCGAGAACCAGACGGACTCCCCGCTCTTGATCTTGATCTTGATCTTGATCTTTGCGACTTCAGGAGGCCGAACGCAGGCCTTGCGGAGGGAGGTGACGGGCATGGATGCCCGTCAAGCGCTGGGCCCCAGGATGGTGGGGCCTGCAGCGCGGTCCTCCCGGGAGCAAGGCCGGAGTGAGGGAACCCCGGAGCGCAGCGCAGGGGCCGGATGACAGGAGCGCAGCGTTTTTTGGTTACTTTTTGTCGCGTTTGACAAAAAGTGACTCGCCGTAAGGGCGAAAAGGTGAGTCCGCGTCGCCAAAGCAAATGGACTTTGCGCAATACAAGAACCAGCGCTGTTTCGCTTCTCGCTATCAGCCCTCAGCATCAAGCAAAGTCAGCAAACCGCATCACTGCTGCGAAGCGATGGCCTTCTCGATAGCAGCCCTGAACGCCGGGTCATCCGGTTTGGTCAAGCTGGAGAAATTGCCAATCACCTTACCCTTACGGTCCACCACGTACTTGTAGAAATTCCACTTCGGCGCACTGCTCTGGCTGGCCAACTCAGCGAACAGTGGTATCGCATCCTTGCCCCGTACCGGCTGCGTCTTGGTCATGGTGAAAGTGACACCGTAGTTGGCATAGCAAACCTTGGCGGTCTTCTCGCTGTCGGCGTCTTCCTGCTTGAAGTCATTGGACGGCACGCCCAGCATTTCCAGGCCTTGCTCGTGATACTCCTTGTACGTCGCCTCAAGCCCCTCGAACTGCGGCGCAAAACCGCAATAGCTGGCGGTGTTGACCACCACCAGCGGCTTGCCCGCAAAGCGCTGGCACAGGTCGACCTGACCCTTCCCACGCAATTCCGGCAGGCTACCCTGCAACACGGCCGGGCAATCGGCAGCCCAGCTCGATGTGCTGGCAAGCAGGGCCAGCACCGGCACCATCAACCAATGTGCACGCATGATTCGTTACTCCCACAAGACAATCCTTGAGCTTGCAGGGTAGCGCCTAACAAACACCCATGCCCAGTTGCATCAACGCCATCCCTCCCTGATGCCAGCCCCACCACACCAGCACCAACAGCGCCAAAGCAGCAAGGGCCAGCAGCCCACGGGCCAGGTAGCGGTTCATGCGGCCTGGGCCTGCAAGCGGGCAACCGGACGCTCGCGCACCGGCCAGTTAAGGGCGGCAGCCAGCAGGCTGAGCAGGATGGAAATCTGCCAGACCAGGTCGTAGCTGCCAGTGCGGTCATACACCACCCCACCCAACCAGCCCCCCAGGAAGGCGCCCAGCTGGTGGAACAGGAAGACGATACCGCCGAGCATGGACAGGTTGCGCACCCCGAACACCGTCGCCACGGTGCCATTGGTCAGCGGCACCGTAGACAGCCACAGCAGGCCCATGGCGATGCCGAACAGGTAAGCACTGAACTCGCTCACCGGCGCCCACAGGAACAGCAGGATCACCACCGCACGTAGCAAGTAAAGCCCGGTCAGCAGGCGCGGCTTGGACATGCGACCACCCAGCCAGCCAGCGGTGAAAGTACCCACGATATTGAACAGGCCGACCAACGCCAGCACCGTGGTACCGGTGGTCGCAGCCAGGTGCTGGTCCACCAGGTAGGCCGGCAGGTGTACACCAATGAACACCACCTGGAAGCCGCAGACGAAAAAGCCCAGCGCCAGCAACCAGAAGCCGGAATGCGAGCACGCCTCGCGCAGTGCCTGGCCCAGTGTCTGCTCCGCGCCATGGCTGGCCAGCGGACGGTCGCGCAGCAGGCCGACGAAGGGCACGATAAACGCCACCATCACGCCCAACACCAGCAACGCCGCCGACCAACCCAACCACTGGATCAGGCCCAAGGTGCCGGGCAGCATGGCGAACTGGCCAAACGAACCGGCAGCGCTGGCGATCCCCATCGCCATACTGCGCTTCTCGGCAGGCACAGCACGCCCGACCACGCCAAGGATGACTGAGAACGATGTACCGGACAGGCCGATGCCTATCAGCAAGCCGGCACTGAGCGACAACGACCAGGCAGAGTCGGCCATACCCATGAGTATCAAGCCAACGGCGTAGAGAATGCCGCCGATGATCACCACCCGCGCCGCGCCCAAACGGTCGGCCAAGGCACCGGCGAACGGTTGCGCCAGCCCCCAGATCAGGTTCTGCAAGGCAATGGCAAAGGCGAACACCTCACGCCCCCAGCCAAAGTCGGCGCTCATCGGCGCCAGGAACAGGCCAAAGCCATGGCGCACACCCAAGGAAAGCGCCAGGATCAACGCCGCCCCCACCAATACCCAACCGCTGGTTCGCCACACCGAAGTCATTGTCGTTATCTCCAGCACATCGCAAGGTTTTTACGGGTATATACCCGCTTATAGTCGTATCAAATCAGGCGAGTTGGCCCAGCAAACGCACCAGCTCATCCCGCTGCCCTGCCCCCAGTCGCTCCACCAGCTCCGTTTGAGCCTGCTCCCAGGCGGGATGGGCGTCACACAATAGCTGCTTACCCGCTTCGGTGAGCAGCACTACACGATTGCGTTGGTCATCGCCATCCACCAGGGCCAACAGCCCCTCGGCCTCAAGCACCCGCAGGTTGCGGCCCAGGGTGCTGCGCTCCAGGCCCATCGCTTCGGCCAGGGTCGTGATGCTGGGGCGGTCAAGCCGCTGCAGATGGCGTAACAGGGAAAACTGGGCGACATTGACCCCGAAGCCGGCAAGCGCTTCGTCGTAATGCCGGCTCACCCCACGGGCAGCGCGACGTAGATGGGTACAGATGCATTCACTGGTCAGCATGGATACGTGTATATACCCGCGTCATAGGTGTTGCAAGAAATTTCGCCTTCGAGGTGACAGCAACCGATCGCTCAGAGCCTCACGGCCAAACCCAGCACCACAGCAAGCTCAAGCAACTCCAGCATCGCGCCAGCGGTGTCCCCGGTGGTCCCGCCAAGGCGCCGGCACATCAGTTGCCGCAGCCCTGCAAACACAGCGAGTGCCAGCAACAGTATCCAGCACACGCTCCAGCCACCTGCGACCAGGCACATGACCGCACTGCCCAGCAAAGCCCAAGAGGCCTCACGGCGCGGCAGATGATCGGCCAGGGCTTGGCCCAGGCCACCCGAGCGCACGTAGGGGGTACCCAGGAACAGACCCAACATTGCCGCCCGACCAATCAAGGGCGCCAGCAGCAATTGCGCTCCGATGCCCTGCTCCACCAGCACCCACAAGGCGCAAAATTTCAGCAGCAGCACCAACACCAGGGTGACCACGGCAATCGGCCCGCTGCGCGGGTCTTTCATGATCTGCAGGGTGCGCTCACGGTCGCCGAAACCGCCCAACCAGGCGTCGGCGCTGTCAGCCAGACCATCCAGGTGCAAGGCGCCACTGAGCAATACCCACACCGTCAGCAGCAAAGCCGCATGCAGCGGCGCTGGCGTACCCTGCAGCAGATGGCTGGCCAGCCACAGCAGTAAGCCGAACAGCAGCCCGACCAGCGGGTAGAACAGCAGAGAACGCCCCATTTCCCGTTGCGCCGGCATGCCTGGCAGGCTTACGGGCAGGCTGCTGAGAAACTGCAAGGCAATCCAGAATGGCAACATCTCAGCACGCCTCGACCCACTGGCCATCGACACCCGGTACCAGCCGCACCAGCGCACCATGCCCCACTTCAACCTGCAGCAGCTGCGCCCTCGGCAAGCCACGGGCTCGGGCCAGCAATAGCCGCATCACACCACCATGGGTGACCAGCAGCACACGCTTGCCAGCATACTGACGGCTCAGCCGCTCGACAGCAGCCAGCACACGCTCGGCAAACGCCTCGACTGGCTCGCCATTGGGCGGCGTAAAGGCGTAAGGGTTCTCCCAGAACCGCCCCAGAGCATCCGCCTGGTCTTCCATGATCTGCGCGGCGCTTCGGCCCTCCCAGTCGCCAAAATGCAGCTCCTGAAGGCCGGGTTCTCGTTGCACCGGCAGATTCAACTGCGCCCCCAGTTCATCGGCAAAGCGGGCGCAGCGCTGCAGCGGCGAGCTGACCAGCACCTCCCAAGACTCCGCCCCGGCCACGGCACCACGCATCTGCGCCCAGCCCTTGTCAGTCAACGCATCGTCAAGGCTGCCGCGCAGGCCACCCTGTTCGGTTTCGCCATGGCGCAACAAGTCGAGGATCATGCCGAGCGGTCCGCCACCGCAGCTTCGGCGAACGTCGCCATCTGCCCGTGCAGCGCGCAGGCGAGGCGCAGCAGCGGCACGGCCAGCGCAGCACCACTGCCCTCGCCCAAACGAAGGCCCAGCGCCAGCAGCGGTTCGGCCTGCAATGCCTCGAGCAACGCCTTGTGCCCGGGTTCCGCGCCTTGGTGAGCGAACAGCAACCACGCGCGGCACTGCGGATTAAGGTGCACCGCCGCCAGCGCGGCAACGCTACAAATGAAGCCGTCCACCAGTGCGGCGATCCCCGCCTGCGCACAACCGATGTAGGCGCCCGCCAACGCAGCGATCTCAAAGCCACCGACGCAACCCAAGGCTTGCAACGGGTCCGCAGCCTGCAACTTGTGCAAGCGCAGGGCGTGCTCAATGACTTCGGCCTTGTGCCGCACACCCGCGCTGTCCAGGCCCGTGCCCGGGCCACTCAGTTCAGCAGGCGGGCAGCCCAGCAGCACGCTGGCCAAGGCGGCGGCGGCCGTGGTGTTGCCTATTCCCATCTCGCCACCGATGAACAGCTGCGCACCCCGTTCGGCCGCACGCAGCGCGCTGTCGCGGCCCGCCTGCAACGCAGCTTGCAGTTGGCCTTCGGTCATTGCCGGCTGCCGGGCGAAGTTGGCCGTACCGGCCCCAAGGCGCAAGTGGTGCACGCCCGGCAACGCCAGATCAGGGTCGATGGTGCCCAGGTCGACCACTTCGAGACTGGCCTGCAGCTCGCGCGCCAGCACGCTGATCGCTGCACCACCCCCTACGAAGTTGCGCAGCATCTGCCCGGTCACCGCCTGCGGGTAAGCTGAGATACCCTCCTCGACCACACCGTGGTCACCGGCAAAAACGGTGATGGCGGCCTGATCCAGCACCGGCCTTTCACGCCCTTGCAGGCCGGCCAGCTGAATGGCCAGACCCTCAAGCTGGCCAAGCGAACCGGCAGGCTTGGTCAACTGCTGCTGACGGGCGCGGGCCTGGTCCATGGCGGCGTTGTCGAGAGGTTGGCAGGCATCACGCCACCAGGCTTGTGTCATAGTGCAGGTCCTTTAAGCATTAAGGGCAGGCCGGCCACGGTCAGCACCACACGCTGACAACGTTCGGCCACGGCCTGGTGAAGCCAGCCGGCCAGGTCGACATAACGCCGGGTCAGCTCGCCCATGGGCACGACGCCCAGGCCGGTTTCGTTACTGACCAGAATCAGGGTGCCAGGCAACTGCTCAAGGCAGGCCAACAAGGCATCTCGCTCCTTGGCCAGGCGCTGGTCATCTTCAAGCATCAGCAGGTTGGTCAACCACAGGGTCAGGCAGTCCACCAGCAGGCAACGGCCTTCGGCCGCTTCGGCGCGCAGCACAGCAGCCAGGGCCAGCGGTTCTTCGATCAGCCCCCAGTCGTCCGGGCGGCGCTGGCGGTGCAGTAACACACGTTCGTTCATTTCACCGTCCAGCGGCTGGCTGGTGGCAATGTAGGTCACTGGCAGGCCACTGGCACTGGCCAACTGTTCGGCGAGGCGGCTCTTGCCGGAGCGGGCGCCCCCGAGGATCAAGCTGCGCATGTCAGGCCACCCCACAGAACTGGCGCAAGCGCGCGGTGTCCAGGTGTTTTTCCACCAGGTCGGCCAGGCGCTCGATGTCGCGCTCGCGCAGGGCTTCGTAATCGATGGTCTGGGCATCTTCCAGGCCGGCCCAGCGCAGCAGCGCGGCGCACGAGTGGCTGCCCTCGAACAGGCCGTGCAGGTAGGTGGCAAGGATCTGCCCATCATCGCTCACCGCGCCATCACAACGACCATCAGCCAGTTGCACGGCTGGCTGTTCCAGCGCAGGGCCGGTGGTGACGCCTGCATGAATCTCATAACCGGCAACCGGCGCCGCTTCAAAGTTCAGCACCCCGGCAACGTTGCGCAACTGCTTCTCGGCCTCAAGCACCGTGGTGTAATCCAGCAGGCCAAGCCCCGGGCTCGACCCGGCAGGGCCCTCGAGGCCTAGCGGGTCATGTACTTCACGGCCCAGCATCTGCAGGCCGCCACAAATGCCGATCAGCTTGCCGCCGTAGCGCAGGTGCCGCTCGATCGCTTTGTCCCAACCGCGCTCGCGCAGTTGCGCCAGGTCGCCACGCACGCTCTTGGAGCCCGGCAGGATGATCAGGTCGGCAGGCGGAATCGGCTGGCCCGGGCCGATGAACTGCAGGTCCACCTGCGGGTGCAGGCGCAGCGGGTCGAAGTCGGTGTGGTTACTGATGCGCGGCAATACCGGCACGATCACCTTGAGCACACGCTCGCTTTTGGCGCCCTGGCGCACATCGATGCCGTCTTCGGCTTCCAGGTGCAAATCGGTGACGTAAGGCAACACGCCCAGCACCGGCTTGCCGGTGCGTTGCTCCAGCCAGTCCAGCCCCGGCTGCAACAGGGCGATGTCGCCACGGAAGCGGTTGATGACAAAGCCCTGGACCCGCGCCTGCTCACTGGGCGAAAGCAATTCCAGCGTGCCGACAAGGTGCGCGAACACGCCGCCGCGGTTGATGTCGGCGACCAGGATCACCGGGCAATCGACGGCCTCGGCAAAGCCCATGTTGGCGATGTCGCCGGCCCGCAGGTTGATCTCTGCCGGTGACCCGGCGCCTTCGACCATGACCACCGGCCAGGCGGCACTCAGCCGCTGGTGTGAAGCCAGCACCGCCTGCATGGCGATGGCCTTGTAGTCGTGGTAGGCCACCGCATTCATGCTAGTGACCGCACGGCCATGAATGATCACCTGGGCACCGGTGTCGCTGTTGGGCTTGAGCAGTACCGGGTTCATGTCGGTATGCGGCGCCAGCCGGCACGCCTGGGCCTGCACCGCCTGGGCCCGGCCGATTTCACCGCCGTCGGCGGTTACCGCGCTGTTCAACGCCATGTTCTGCGGTTTGAACGGCACCACAGCGACGCCCTGGCGCAACAACCAGCGGCACAGTGCGGTCACCAGCGTGCTCTTGCCAGCGTCGGAGGTGGTGCCTTGCACCATGAGGGTGGTCATGCCGATTCCTTTTGATAGTCGGCCAGCGCCTGGGCCAGGCGCTGTTCGTCGGCCGCACACTCGGGCAGCCCCAGGCGCACGGCCGGGGGGTGGTCGAACAGGCGCACCAGGATGCCGCGACGGGCGAGAAAGTCATGCAACGGCGCGGCACGCTCGCTGCGCACGTACTGGAACAGGTCACAACCGCCGCTTGGCGCCAGGCCAGTGCTCGCCAACAAGGTGGCAAGGCGCTGGCTGGCAGCGGCGCAACGTTCAATCTGCATGCGCTGCGCAGCTTCGTCTGCCAGGCTTGCCTGGGCCAGCACCCGGGTCGGGCCGTTGACGGTCCAAGGGCCTAGCAACTCGGCCAAACGCAACAGCAGGCTGCGCTCAGCGGCGACGAAGCCCAGCCGCACCCCGGCCAAACCGAAGAACTTGCCGAATGAACGCAGCACGATCAGGCCCTTGCGACCCGCGCAGCCCACCACGCTGTCTGCCGGGGTGTTGTCCATGAACGCCTCATCGACCAGCAACCAGCCACCGCGCGCAGCCAGGCGCGCATGCCAAGCCAACAGCGTCTCACGCGGCACCCGCCGACCGGTCGGATTGTTGGGGTTGACCAGCACCAGCACGTCAAGGCTATCGAGCGCTGCGTCAACCTGTGCCTCGTCCAGCTCGACCAACTGATGCCCCGCCCGCTGCCAAGCGTACGGGTGTTCGGCATAACATGGCGTCAGCACCCCTGTCCGGCCTGCGGCGCGCAGCAGCGGCAACGCCTGGATCGCAGCCTGAGAGCCCGCTACCGGCAGCAGCTGGCTGGCACCGTAGTACGCGCGTGCAGCGTCTTCCAGGCCGTCCTCGACCTCCGGTAGACGCGCCCACGCATCTGCAGGAATCGGCGGGATCGGGAATGGCCAGGGCGCGATGCCGCTGGACAGGTCGAGCCATTGCTCGCGAGGAATGCCGTACTGCTGCACTGCGCGCAGCAGGCGGCCACCGTGTTCAAGCATTGATGTAAGCCCCCAGGCAGATCAACAGCAGCCACAACCACACACCCCGCTGCACCAGGGCCCAACCGCGCTCGATGGCGTCGGCATCGGCCACTGGCCCCTCGCCCAGGCGCGGCCGCTCATGAAGCTCGCCGTGGTACACCGCCGGGCCACCGAGCTCCACGCCCAGTGCACCGGCACCTGCAGCCATCACCGGGCCGGCGTTAGGGCTGTCCCACAGAGGGCCCTGCTTGCGCCAGCAGGCCAAGGCCAGGCGGGTCTTGCCCAGCAGCGCATACGTCAGCGCCACCAGCCTTGCGGGAAGGTAGTTGAGCACGTCGTCGATACGCGCCGCGCACCAGCCGAAACGTTCGAAGCGCTCGTTACGGTAGCCCCACATGGCATCCAGCGTGTTGCTCAGGCGATACAGCACCACACCCGGCGCGCCAGCCACCACAAACCAGAACAGCGCGGCGAACACCGCATCGCTGCCGTTCTCCAGCACCGACTCGGTGGCCGCCCGGGCCACTGCCGGCTCGTCCAGTTCGCGGGTTTCGCGGCTGACCAGGTAGCCGACGCGCCGACGTGCCTCTTCCAGGTTGCCTTGGCGCAACGCGTTGGCCACCGGCAGCACATGCTCGCCCAAGCTTCGCAGCCCCACGGCGCAGTACAGCGCCAGCACATCCACCAGCCAGCCGATGTAGGGCAGCCACGACAGGACCAGCGCCACCAGGGTCAGCGGCACCACCGCCAGAAACCACGCGCTCACGCCATGGCTGCGCCAGCCGCGCCCGCCGGCATTCAGGCGGCGCTCAAGGTTACTGGCCATGTTGCCAAAAGCCACCAACGGGTGGCGCCGCTGCGGCTCGCCCAGCAAAGCGTCCAGGGCTACCCCGGCCACGGTCAGCAAGGCCACGCTCATTGACGCTCTCCCCATTGGTTCTCGTAAAGCATTTCGCTCAAGGGCCGCGCTTCGGCCCAGTTTTCCTGCACAAGCATCGGCACCGGGTAAAACTCGGTGACCGGCCCCAGGCACAGCACCGCCACCGGTTTGGCGCCCGCCGGCATGCCCAGCAAAGCGGCCAAAGCCTGCGGCTCGAACAGCGACACCCAGCCCATGCCCAGCCCTTCGCCACGCGCAGCCAGCCACAGGTTCTGGATGGCACAGGCCAGCGAGGCCAGGTCCATTTCCGGCAGCGTGCGGCGGCCGAAAATGTGCGGTTCCCGGTTATCCATCAAGGCCGCGACCAGCAGCTCGGCGCAGTCGTTGATGCCTTCAACCTTCAGCTTCATGAAGGCATCGGAGCGCTCGCCCAATGCCTCGGCGGTGCGTACCCGCTCCGCCTCCACCAACGCCTGGATGCGCCCGCGCAGGTCACGCCGGGTAATGCGGATAAAACGCCACGGCTGCATCAGCCCGACACTGGGCGCCTGATGCGCGGCGGCCAGCAAACGGGCAAGCAGCTCTGGCGCCACCTGGCCACCGGCAAAATGGCGCATGTCGCGACGCTCGCCAATGGCCCGGTAGATCGCGGCGCGCTCGACCTCGCTGAAGGCATGTTCGCTCATGGCCGCAACAGCGCCGCCGCCGCATCCGGGTTGGAGGGAAAGTAGAAATGCACGTATGAGGCCGTCAACCGGCCCAAGCGATACACCGCTTCGCTGCCACGCCCGCCATTAGGGCTAAGGCCACGGGCGATCGGTTCCAGCTCGGTGCTGGTCAGCGAGTGATGGTAGGTATGGCCACGCAAGGTGCCCTCCGGCAGCTCTACCGCCTGCAGCGCCAGGGCCGCCAGGCGCTTCTGCATGGTCGCCTCACCCCGCAGCAGGCCCAGCAGTTCGGCACGCTCGCCGGCCACGTCGGTCAAGGCATCGAGCAGGTACAGCATGCCGCCGCACTCGGCCAGCAAGGGTTTGCCCTGAGCATGATGGGCGCGGATTGCCTCGCACATCGGCGCATTGGCGGCCAGGGCATGGTGATGCAGCTCGGGGTAGCCGCCCGGCAGGTACAGGCTATCCACCGACGGCAGTTTGCGGTCGTGCAGCGGCGAGAAGAATTCCAGCTGCGCCCCGAGGTTGTGCAGCAGGTCGAGGTTGGCCCCGTAGGTGAAGGCAAACGCTTCGTCGCGTGCCACGCCGATGCGCACCCCTGCCAGCGAAGCAGCACACGCTTGTGTTTCGGGCTCGGCAAAGCTCACCGGTGGTGGCAAGGCTGCGTCGCAGCTGGCGCCAAGCGCCTCGGCGGCTGCATCCAGGCGGGCATCCAGGTCGTTCAGCTCGCTGGCCTGAACCAGCCCGAGATGGCGGCTGGGCAACTCGATGCCGCGCTCGCGCGACAAGCCGCCGTACCAACGCAAGCCCTCGGTCAGGCTGCCTTCCAGCAGTTGCGCATGGCGCAAGCTGCCCACCCGGTTGGCCAACACCCCGGCAAATGGCAAGTCGGCCTGGTAGCGCGCCAGGCCCAGGGCCAATGCGCCGAACGTCTGGGCCATGGCCGTGCCGTCGATCACCGCCAGCACCGGCACGCCGAAGTGGCGCGCCAGGTCGGCGCTGGACGGGGTGCCATCAAACAGCCCCATCACCCCTTCGATCAGGATCAGGTCTGCCTCGCCTGCGGCGTCCCACAGCAGGCGACGGCTTTCTTCGGCACCGATCATCCACAGGTCCAGCTGGTACACCGGCCCGCCACTGGCGCGCTCCAGGATCATCGGGTCAAGAAAATCCGGGCCACACTTGAATACGCGCACCTTGCGCCCGAGGTTACGGTGCAAGCGGGCCAGCGCGGCGGTGACGGTAGTCTTGCCCTGGCCAGAGGCGGGTGCCGCGATCAACACGGCGGGGCAATGGCGCGATTGACTCACAGTTCGACGCCCTTCTGTGCGCGAATGCCGGCCTGGAAGGCGTGTTTGAGCATACCCATCTCGGTCACGGTATCGGCCAGTTCGATCATTTCAGGCTTGGCCGCACGGCCCGTGACGATCACATGCTGCATCGGCGGGCGGGCCTGGATGTCTGAAAGCACCTGGTCCAGGTCGAGGTAACCGTGCTTGAGGGCGATGTTCAGCTCATCCAGCACCACAAACTGCACATCAGGGTCTTGCAGCAGCTGGCGCGACACCGCCCAGGCGGCTTCGGCGGCGGCGATGTCACGCTGGCGGTCCTGGGTTTCCCAGGTGAAGCCCTCGCCCATCACGTGGTAACGCACCTGCTCAGGAAAGCGGCGGAAAAACAACTCCTCCCCAGTGCTATTGCGGCCCTTGATGAACTGCACAACACCGCACTGCATGCCATGGCCCAGCGCGCGCGCGAGCATGCCGAAGGCCGAGCTGCTCTTGCCCTTGCCATTGCCAGTCAGCACCAGCAACAGGCCGCATTCGTTGGGGGAATTGGCGATACGTTCGTCGATGACCGCCTTCTTGCGCTGCATGCGCGCCAGGTGGCGTTCGTCACGTTCGGTGGATTCGCTCATCAGGGTTCTCCGCTGGCTGGCACCGTGGCTACGCACGGTGACAGTTAATAAGCAGGCAAACGGAGTACGCGCAGAGGCCATGGCAGGGCGCCACGGTGCACCGCGCATCACCCTCCGTGATGCCGTTGGCAGTAACAGGCCGGTCTCCGGGCTTGTGAGCGGGCCTCGGCCCAGCCTGCGCGCCTTCCCGGATGCTGGCATCCAGTGGCCCTGCGCGGCCTTCTACTCACCTACCGTTGCGGGGGCAGCGCCGGAATCGCGCCATGCTGGCGCCCACCGGCTTCCCAGTTTCACCCTGCCCAGTCGGGGCTGGCAGGGCACCTGAAACACGCGCGAAGGTTAGAGGGTTGTACCCGGAGCGTCAATCGAAGCAGGCGCCATACCCGCCAAACAGGCATTGTCCGCAACAATGACCAATTCGCCAGCGTGTGCCACACTGAACACAGTAATATCACTTGGCCATCACCTTCAGCTGAACGCGACCACAACCACAACAGGAGAGCGCAGCATGCGAGGCCAGATCATCAACAACTCACGCCTGGAGTTCCTCGGCCCGGTGCTGGAGCGCTGGGTCGACTGCATCGACCGCTTCAACCAGTTTGCCGGTGATGCCGAAGCCCCGTATTGGCAGGGTGCCGCGGCCAACACCGGGCTACTGGCAGCGGCAGCGTGGCAGGCCGAATTGGCGGCGCTGCAACAGTTTGCCGGCAAGAAGCAACGCGACGAAGGCGAATGCGAAGGGCGCTGCGACCTGTCGATCAGCAGCGCCGACGACACGCTATACCTCAGTGTCAGCCAGCGCTGGCCCAAAATCGCCCGGCTGGACATGGCGGCCGCCCTGCAGCAAACCGCTGCCCTCGCCCACCAGGTGGCCTACCCCAGCCAGTTGAAGGCCGGGGCGCTGTTCATCAGCCCTTGGAAGGCAGGCCAGCATGCCAGCCCCGAGGAGCTGCAAGACCTAGTCGACGACCTGCAGAAACACACCGCCTGCGCCATCGCCTGGTACTTCCCCTATGCCTACCGCAACTTGCACAACGAGCTGGGGCAGTATTTCCCGGGGGTGGCACTGCTGCTCAAGCAAGCGTGACGGCAGGGGCTGGCATCAGGCCCGTACCGGTCTCAACCTGATCGCGGCTCCCTGTAGGAGCGGATCAGGGGTTCTGTGCCAGGTGCCCTTGTGGAATCACGCGCTTGGCTTGCAGGTAGGCCTTGGCCCAATAACTGTTGGAGAGGTAGTCAAGGCGCACGGTCCCCCCCGTGGAAGGTGCATGCACGAAGCGCCCTTCGCCGACATAAATGCCGGCATGACTGACCTGCGAGCCACCACTGGTAGCAAAGAACACCAGATCACCGGACTGCAGCGACTGGGCATCCACCGTAGGTGCGCGCATGACGATCATCTCCCGCGTCGAACGCGGCAGGCTGATGCCGGCAGCATCACGGTAGACGTACTTGATCAGGCCACTGCAGTCGAAGCCGGAGTCCGGCGTATTGCCACCCCAACGGTAGGGCGTACCCACCAGGCCGATGGCTCGGATCAACACGTCATCGGCAATCGGCGAAGGGCTGGGCTGGCTATACGTGACCTGCGGTTGAACCACAGGGGACGGCGCAGGGGCACGGCTAGAGCAAGCAGCCAGCAAGGCTGCCAGGGAGAGAAATGCGAAGCGCGCCATCTTTACCATGGCCAGAACATCCTGTCTGAGATTGCTGCGCCGCAGCCAAAAAGAGTTGAGAATTTAGATTAGACGCTTTCTGTAAATACGCACGGCGGCGAGCTTTTTTCAAAGCATCGCCGCCGTGGCAGGGTACAGCATTTTGCCATCAGTTGCGCGCGATGTTGGTCGGCGCCATGGCCAAGGCACGCTTGGCTTCGATGAAGGTCTTGCTCCAGTAGCGGTCACCGAGGCTGTCGATGCGCACGCCACCGCTGCGGCGGCTGCTGGAGTGGATGAACTGGTTGTCACCCAGGTAGATGCCGGCATGGCTGACGCGGCCGCGACCGTTGGTGCTGAAGAACAGCAGATCACCCGGCTTGAGCTTGTTGCGTGCCACTTTCGGTGCATCGACGTTGATCATTTCGCGCGTCGAGCGTGGCAGGGTCATGCCCGCCTCTTCGCGGAACAGATAGCCGATGAAACCGCTGCAGTCGAAACCGGACTGTTCCGAGGTACCACCGAAGCGGTAGCGAGTGCCGATCAACGACATGCCACGCTCGAGAATACTGTCCGCCAGCACTGGCAGCTGGTAAGGCTTGCTGTTGCTGGAGAAGGCCTCCAGGTCATCTTCAGTGGCCAGTTCTTCCGGTTCGCCGAACACCGACGAGGACGAAGCTTTAGCCTTGATCACCGATTGTGCGGCGACCGGGGTGTGATCCTGAGGCTGAGAAGCCGGGCCTTGGGCCGCGCAGCCAAAAAGCAGGGTCACGAGTGCGAGTGGCACGAGGGGTGCGAAGCGCTTTAGCATGGGCACGACCGTGTCTGTAATCCTTTAGAAGGGTGAAACTATGCCCTCTATCATGGCCATTTGCAAATTTTATCGAAAAAGATGTGACTTTTTTGTTTTGCCGCTCTGGCCCAGCGTTTTCAGGGGGTTACCAGCCGAGGGTTTCCTTGAGGAACGGAATGGTGAGCTTGCGTTGTGCCTGCAGCGAGGCCTGGTCGAGGCGTTCCAGCAGGTCGAACAGCGCGCTCATGCTGCGCGCACCGCGGGTGAGAATGAAGTGGCCGACTTCGTCGGTGAGGTGCAGGCCACGGCGCGAAGCACGCAGTTGCAGGGCTCGCAGCTTGTCTTCGTCAGACAAACCACGCATCTGGAACACCAGGGCCAGGGTCAGCCGCGATTTCAGGTCCGGCAACTTGATTGGCAATTCGCGCGGGGATGCCGAGGCGGCCAGCAGCAAGCGCCGGCCACTGTCACGCAGGCGGTTGAACAAGTGGAACATGGCCTCTTCCCAGTCCGCCTTGCCGGCAATCACGTGCAAGTCGTCGATGCATACCAGTTCGTACTGGGCCAGGTAGTCAAGCAGTTCTACGCCGCGATCGAGCAGTTGCGCCAATGGCAGATAGACAGCAGGTTCGCCGCGTTGCTGGAAGCGGTGGGTGGCAGCCTGCAGCAGGTGGCTACGGCCAACACCCTGCTTGCCCCACAGGTAGATAAGGCTCTCGGTCCAGCCGGCGTCGGCTTCGCATAGCCGCTCGACGTAGCCCAATGCCGCAGCATTGGCGCCCGGATAGTAGTTGATGAAGGTGGCGTCATCGCGCAGGCGCACACCCAGGGGCAACTGGATCGGTGGTTTCATGCTCGCGGGCGGTCAGCAGGACCGCAGGGGGGCCTTTGGTGAACAATGTTGCAAAGTCTATACCCGCAAGGCGGGCCGCACAATCACGGCAACAGATAGCACAAGCAAAATCAACAAGTTGCGCCAAGTGGGGGCTGCATCGCAGCCCCAACATCACAACTGCGGGTCGATATCCCCGGCATACATGTCCGATTCCTTGTACATGTCATGCACATGCCGCAGCAGCACCATGATCACGGCCGCCACCGGCAGCGCCAGCAGCACCCCGGTAAAGCCGAACAGTTCACCACCGGCCAGGATGGCAAAGATCACCGCTACCGGGTGCAGGCCGATTCGGTCCCCTACCAGCAGCGGCGTCAACACCATGCCTTCGAGCGCCTGCCCGACCATGAATACCGCGACGATGCCCAGCATCGGATACAGGTCGCCCCCAAACTGGAACAGCCCCGCCACCAAGGCCGCACCGATACCTATGATGAAGCCCATATAGGGCACGATGGCGGCCAACCCTGCGAGCATACCGATGAGCAGGCCCAGTTCCAGCCCGACCAGCATCAGCCCAGCCGAATAAATGACGCCCAAGGCCAGCATCACCATCAGTTGCCCACGCACGAACGCCCCGAGCACTTCGTGGCATTCGCCCGCCAACCCGACCACCTGCGGCTCACGCTGACGTGGCAGCAGGCTGCGCAGCTTGGCCATCATCAGGTCCCAGTCACGCAGCAAGTAAAAGCCCACCACCGGAATCAGTACCATGTTAGCCAGCCACGCCATCAGCGCCAGGCTCGAAGCCGTGGCATGCGACAGCAGCATGCCGACGATGTCGGTGGTCTGGCCCATGTGGCCAGCGATGGCAGCCTTGATCTTGTCGAACTTCCAGAAGCCATCAGCCAGGCCCAAGCGGCTCTGCACCCAAGGCAACGCAACATGCTCAAGCCAGTCGAGCATCTGTGGCGCCAGCTCGTACAAGCGCACCAGCTGCTTGGCAAGCATCGGCACCAGCACCAGCAGCAGGGCCAGCAACAGTAGGGTGAACAGGCCGAACACCACCACCACACCCCAGGTGCGCGACAGCCCCAGACGCTCCAGGCGGTCAACCAACGGGTCGGCCAGGTAGGCCAGCAGGATGCCAACCAGAAACGGGGTAAGAATGTTGTGCAAGCTATAAAGCAGCACAGCGACGAGCAGGGCAGCGCCCAGCCAGATCCAGCGACGAACGTCGGTCACGGTATGCTCCCCTTACCAGCGAAAACGCAGGCCGTCGAACGGCTTGGGTGCAGGTTGGGCCGGCGTAGGTTGCTCACCGGCTGCCGGTGCTGGCGTGGCGGGCGCTACCGGCACCTGCTCAGCGGGCAGCTCCTGCAACTTGGCCAGGCCGAGTTGGGCACGCAACTGTTCGCGGTTGCCGGTCACGCCATAGGTCAGGGTGGTGCCTTCAGCCATTTGCAGGCGTGGGCCATAGGGTTCGAGCACACGGGCAAGCTCGGCATAGCGCTGCAGGTTCATCCCCTGCACTTGTACCTGCATCTGGCTGCTGGCACCCGGACGGGTGACATAACGCGGCGCCAGGCGACTGCTGACCGCCAACATGACCGCGTCAGCCAGGGCAGCCGGGTCGCCCCCTTCGGCCGTACCTTGCTCACGCTGGTCGCCCAGCCACAGCTGCCACTTGCCCTGCCATTTGCCGTCGGCTTCCTGCGCATGCACCGCCAGCAAGGCATCGGCGCCATAGCGCTCGGCGGCCTCACGCAAAGGTGCCGGGTCGCTGGCTTCGATCTGCTTGGCATTGGCTACCAGTTGCTCCTGCAAGTCGGCCAGCGGCAAGCGCAACGGCAGGCCACGGTGCTGGGCGGCACGGCGCAGGGGCTGGGCGCTGGTCTGGCCGTCACCGACCAGGCTGCTGCCCTCGGCACTGTCGTTCAGCCACCAGCCGAGAATCGAAGGCCGATTGCTGCCCCACAGCGCCAGGCCGGCCTTGCGCAAGGCCCGCTCGGTGCTACCGGGGTCGAACTCGACCACCACCGACTCGGGCGGGCCGGCCTCGCTGCCAACCTGGTTGATGATTTGCTGCGGGTCCTTGCGCAACTCAGCAAGTGCCGGGCTTTGCGCTGCCTTGGGGTCGCCAGTCAGACGTAGCACCAAGGTGTCGAGGGCTTTGGCAGTGGCGGCAGTACGGGCTTCGGCGCCCTGCCCGGCCATTGGCTCGCGCACCTGATACAAGCCGGCGACATTTTCAGCCTGGGCTGCAACCGATATCAGGGCAAGGCCGCCGACCGCCAGAATATTGAACAAACGCATGGAGGATTCCTGTCCAGTCGAGCTTCAAGCACCAAGCTTCAAGCCGCAAGAAAAAGCAGGCCGAGCGCGAAGCCGCACTATCTTGCAGCTTGAAGCTCGCTACTTGCAGCTTATACACAAGCAACCGCATCAACCACCCTCAGCCCTTTTTCAACAATTTACCGCCCTGCCCGTCGGCCTGAGGATGGCCGCTGCCCGGCAACCCTGATAAAATCGCGCGCCTTCACAGACCACTGACGTTTCAGGCAGCCGCCGCTTACCCGCCGGCCTTGGCCGCCATGGTCGTTTTTAAGAATCCCTCCCTCCTAAAGGCCTGGATCAATGAGCAAGCAACCCTCCCTGAGCTACAAGGACGCCGGTGTAGACATCGACGCCGGCGAAGCACTGGTCGAACGCATCAAGGGCGTGGCAAAACGCACCGCACGCCCTGAAGTCATGGGTGGCCTGGGCGGCTTCGGCGCCCTCTGCGAGATCCCGGCCGGCTACAAGCAGCCGGTGCTGGTCTCCGGCACCGACGGCGTCGGCACCAAGCTGCGCCTGGCGCTGAACCTGAACAAGCACGACAGCATCGGCCAGGACCTGGTCGCCATGTGTGTGAACGACCTGGTGGTATGCGGTGCCGAGCCGCTGTTCTTCCTCGACTACTACGCCACCGGCAAGCTGAACGTTGACGTGGCCGCCACCGTTGTCACCGGCATTGGCGCCGGTTGCGAACTGGCCGGCTGCTCGCTGGTCGGTGGTGAAACCGCCGAAATGCCTGGCATGTACGAAGGTGAAGACTACGACCTGGCCGGCTTCTGCGTCGGCGTGGTGGAAAAAGCCGAAATCATCGACGGCTCCAAGGTTGCCACTGGTGACGCGCTGATCGCCCTGCCGTCCTCGGGCCCGCACTCCAACGGCTACTCGCTGATCCGCAAAATCCTCGAAGTGTCCGCTACCGACATCGAGAACACCCAGCTGGACGGCAAGCCGCTAACCGACCTGCTGATGGCGCCGACCCGCATCTACGTCAAGCCGCTGCTGCAACTGATCAAGAACACCGGCGCCGTCAAGGCCATGGCCCACATCACCGGTGGCGGCCTGCTGGACAACATCCCGCGCGTACTGCCGAAAAACGCCCAGGCCGTGGTTGACGTGGCCAGCTGGCAGCGTCCGGCGGTGTTCGACTTCCTGCAGGAAAAAGGCAACGTCGACGAGCACGAAATGCACCGTGTCCTGAACTGCGGCGTGGGCATGGTCATCTGCGTGGCCCAGGACCAGGTTGAAGCTGCCCTGAACGAACTGCGCGCCGCCGGTGAGCAGCCGTGGGTCATCGGCCACATCGCCGAAGCCGCCGAAGGCGCCGCCCAGGTCGAGCTGCAGAACCTCAAGGCACACTGATGCCGAGCAAGACCTGCAATGTAGTGGTACTGCTGTCGGGTTCCGGCAGCAACCTGCAAGCCCTGATCGACAGCTGCCAAGGCCAGGACAGCCCGGTGCGCATCCGCGCGGTGGTTTCCAACCGCGCCGATGCCTACGGCCTGCAACGTGCCGCGGCGGCCGGTATCGACAGCGTGGTGCTCGACCACACCCAGTTCGACGGCCGTGAAGCCTTCGATGCCGCGCTGGTTGCGCGCATCGACGGTTTTGCGCCAGACCTGGTGGTGCTGGCCGGCTTCATGCGCATCCTCAGTGGCGACTTCGTGCGCCACTACCAGGGCCGCCTGCTCAACATCCACCCGTCGCTGCTGCCCAAGTACAAGGGCCTGCATACCCACCGCCGGGCACTGGAGGCAGGCGACGCCGAGCACGGCTGCAGCGTACACTTCGTGACTGAGGAACTCGATGGCGGCCCACTGGTCGTACAGGCTGTGGTACCGGTGGCGTCTGACGACACTGTCGAAAGCCTGGCCCAACGGGTACACCGTCAGGAACACCTGATCTACCCGCTGGCGGTGCACTGGTTCGCTGAAGGGCGCTTGCGTCTTGGCGAACAGGGTGCATTACTGGATGGCCAGCCCCTGGCGGCCAGCGGTCACTTGATTCGATCCTAGGAGAATTTATGCGTCGCGCCCTGCTTTTGGCTCTCGCCGTGCTCGCCCTGCCCCTCCAGGCAGCTGATCTGAAGCCTTTCTCGGCCAGCTACACCGCCGACTGGAAGCAGCTGCCCATGAGCGGCACCGCCGAGCGCAGCCTGGTCAAGAATGCCAATGGTACCTGGGAGCTTAACTTCAAGGCCTCCATGATGATCGCCAGCCTGACCGAGCAAAGCACCCTGCGCATGGAAAACGACACCCTGCTGCCGCAGAAGTACCACTTCGAGCGCGGCGGCCTGGGCAAGGCCAAGAAGGTCGACCTGAACTTCGACTGGACTGGCAAGAAAGTCACCGGCAGCGACCGTGGCGATGCCGTCAGCCTGCCGCTGAACCGTGGCGTGCTGGACAAGTCGTCCTACCAGTTGGCCCTGCAGCATGACGTGGCCGCCGGCAAGAAGAGCATGACCTACCAGGTGGTTGATGGTGACGAGATCGACACCTACGACTTCCGCGTGCTCGGCACCGAAAAAGTCACCACCAAGACCGGCCAGGTCGATGCGGTGAAGGTCGAGCGCGTGCGCGATCCAAGCCAGAGCAAGCGCATCACCGAGCTGTGGTTCGCCAAGAACTGGGACTACCTGCTGGTGCAACTGCGCCAGGTAGAGACCGATGGTAAGGAGTACGTGATCGTGCTGCAAGATGGCACGGTCGATGGCAAGCCGGTGAAAGGCAATTGATCCAGCACTGCAAGCAGTAACCGAAGCCCCGCCCAGTGCGGGGCTTTTTATGCCCTTGTGCAAAGGCACAGGCCTTCATGAAACTTGTTTCATGCCCGTTTTATTTACTTAGCCTGCTAACAAACTCTATAAAGAGGGTGTGCGACACACTGTCGCAGCCAACTGAAGAAGTGGAGTTTACCGATGACTGTCCAAGTAACCGAACGCGACGAATCGAAAATGTCCCACGAAAGCCTGGCCGCCGGCATGCGGATCTGGGATGTGCACCAGCAAGGTCAACTGGTGGGGATGTTCCACAATGAACACGAAGCGCACCAGTACCGCGTAGAGCTGGAAGACCTGGAAAACCAGCGCACCACGCAATGACCCAGCCTTCAAATAAAAAACCCCGCCAAGGC
>NZ_BCBJ01000107.1:0-9739 GCF_001320605.1 Pseudomonas sp. NBRC 111133
TCGCTTCCTCAACCATTCGTTTTCGCAGCAGGAGTCACGTCATGAGTACAGTGGATGAAAGTGTCACGTCGTAAGATCCTGGCGGGCCTGGTGGCCGCCGGTGTAGCACTGCCTGCCGGGTATTACGCACGGCAGGCGTGGCAGCGGGCCGAGGAAGCGGAGCTGAGCAGTGACGAGCCTGCGGTGCCGGTCGATGACCTGCCCAATGCGCTGTTGGGTGAACGGCTGGTCGGGATCTGGGACTGGCGCATGACGAGCGATCACCCGGCGCTGGCCGGGCTGGCCCGACCGCAGCAGCTGCTGCTCGACGTAGGGCAGGGTGCCCGTGCCTTGCGCGGCTACCTGGGTACTGCGCCCTATGGCGGTCAGGGTTTGCAGGTATACGGCCCGTTGGCTGCCGACCGGCTGCCGAAGGTGCAACTGAAGATGATGGCGGGTTCTGGCGAGGCCTATGACTGCGATGCCGTGCTGGATGAGATATGGGGCGACTGGAGCGAGGGGGGAGGCAGCGCGACCCTGAGTGGGCACGTGCGCCTGGCAGGGACGCAGGCAGGGCATTCCGGGGCGCAGGCGAGCTTTGTCGCCGTCCGCCGACCGTTCGTGCTGGCACGTGAGCGGCTGCCGTACGTGGCGGCGCTGCACGAGGACCTGATTTCACCGCAGCGTCGCTACTATCACCAGCTCTGGCACGCCAGCCGCGATCGCTGGCACCGCATCGATGAATCCCGGCGGCAGATGGTGCGTGCGCTGGGTTGGCAGGTCGGCCCGTTGGGCAAGGAGCGCAACGCACGCGGGCATGATCGCCATCGCAACGGCTCCGGCGAGGATTTTCTGTTCATGCATCGGCACATGCTGCATGGCGTGCGCGAGGTCCAGGACCTGCGTTCCTGGGCAAGCCTGCCTGCGGCACGCCCATCGATCGGGCAGGGCGTTCAGGCGTTTTTCGATTACCTCGACAACCGCGACGGCTACAGCGTCCCGCCCAACTGGCAGGCGGCCGGCGATGAAGCCTTCAGCCAGTGGCTGTACTACGTCAAGAGCAGCCAGGGGCTGCACGCCAACTTCCAGCTGTGGGAAGCCCAGCTGCATGATCCGCAATACCTCAGCACCCTGTGTCTGGGAGAGTTGGGTTCACGCATCGAATTGGGCATCCATGATTGGCTGCACATGCGTTGGGCATCCCTGGGGCGTGACCCGAACTCGGATTACCCGATGCCTTACGGGCGTCGCAACTACGATTTTTCCGAGCGCTGGTTCCGCGCCGAGAACGACTTCCTAGGCGATCCGTTTTCCTCCCACGTCAACCCGGTGTTCTGGGCCTTTCATGGCTGGATCGACGACCGCCTGAACGATTGGTACCTGGCCCACCAGCAGGCGCACCCAGGGGAAGTGAAGCCGCAGATGATCGATGGTATTCCGTGGTTTGCACCAGGGCGCTGGGTGCGTGTGGCCGAGCCTTGGCTGGGGCCTACGCGTGAAGGTTGCGGTGCCTGGGGGCTGGGCAATGGCGGCGGCACCGGGAAACTGGACATCGAGACCATGAAGCTGGCCTTGCAGGTCATTTTCAGCCCTGAAGAAGACGGCGATCGCCTGGCCAGCAGGGTGCCTCAGCGGCCTTGGTATGCCCGCCATCTGGCACCCGGCCCGCGACGTGGCGGTTTGTAGTGGTGACGATTTTGGGCTGGTGTTGCAGCAGGTAGGGCGCCGGTCAGGGGCTTGCCTACCTCGCTGTCATCAGTGTGTCCGACGCCGTCCAGCCGCCGCCCAACGCCTTGTAAAGCGCAACACTGGCCTGCAAACGCGCCTTGCGCAGCCGTACCCGTTCGGCCTGTGCTGTAAACAGGCTGCGTTGCGCTTCCAGCACGCTGAGCAGGTCTTCGGCCCCGGCCCGGTAGCGGTTCTCGGCCAGGTCGAAGGCACGTTGCGCCTGGGTGAGCGCTTCATGCTGCCAGTGTGTCTGGCGGTCCAGGCCGTCGACGCTGTTCAAGGCCTTCTCGACTTCGCCGAAACTGGTGATCAGCACGTTGCGATAGGCCTCGAGCAGCTCGTCCTGGCGAGCGATGGCGCGATCACGCTCGGCGCGCAAGGCGCCATTATTGAAAATGGGCGCCGTCAGACCGGCACCGAGGTTGAGCGCCGGGTTGCGCAGCAGGTCGATGGCTTTTCTGTCGCCAGTGGCCAGGCTGGCCGTCAAGCTCACCGTGGGGAACAGTGCTGCCCGCGCAACGCTGACATCCGCCTGAGCCGCCGCCAGGCGCGCCTCTGCGCCAGCGATATCCGGGCGGCGCGTCAGCAGTTGGCTGGGAATGCCGGCGGCAATGCTCGGGCCGCTCAGTTGATCGAAAGGCTGATCGGCCAGTTCAAGCGCCTGCACCGGCGCGCCAAGCAGGGTTGCCAGGGTGATCTGCGCATCGCGGGCCTCTTGTTGGTAGAGCGGTAACTGTTGTCGCTGGTTGGCCACAAGGCTCTCTTGCTGTGCCAGTTCCAGGGCAGTCGACGACCCGGCCTGGAATCGTGTGCGCACAAGGCTCAGGACCTTCTCGGCGTTTTCCAGGTTAAGCGCGGCGATGCGTGCCTGCTCACGAGCGGCGAGGGCGCTCAGGTAAGTATCGGCAACGCTGCTCGTCAGGCTCAGTTCGAGCGTGTCTCGGTCACGTGCAGTGGCTTGCAGGCCAAGGCGGGCACTGTCACGCGCAGCGGCATTTTTACCCCAGAAGTCCAGCTCGTAGCGGGTCGTCAGGGCCGTGTTGAAGTAGCGGTAGGTCCGCTCGCGGTTCGACGTGTCCTGCTCGCTGTACCCTTGGCCTCGTAGCAAGCGCTGGTGATAGGCGTCGGCGCTGGCGTCGAGGCGCGGTAGCAGGGGGGCGCCGGCAATACGCAGGTCGGCCTGTGCCTGCCTGACCCTGGCCATGGCGGCGCGCAGGTCATGGCTGCCCTGGCGAGCCTGCTCGATCAGTTGGCTCAGTTGAGCGCTATTGAACGTTGTCCACCACTGCGCGGAGGCCGCCGTGCCGCCAGCCGGACTTTGCCAGCTGGCAGGTGCAGCGATACCGCTGTCCAGTGGCGCGGGGGTGTGGCTGCAAGCACTCAGGATGGTCAGCAGCGGTAGCAGTAAAAACGGGGTTCTGGTCATGGTCATTCACTGGTCAGGGCGGCGACAGGGTCGAGGGCGGCGGCTTTGCGCGCGGGCATGAAACCGAAGATGACGCCCGTGGCTACCGAGCAGGCGAAGGCACCCACTATCGCCAGGGCAGAAAACGCCACGGCCACCTTGGCCAGGCTGAGAACCACGCCGATCAGCAACGCCAGGCAGACGCCGATCAGGCCGCCGGTCAGCGAAAGCACCACGGCTTCAGTCAGGAACTGGCGCAGGATGTCGCGCTGTCGGGCGCCGGTGGCAATGCGGATGCCGATTTCGCGGGTGCGTTCGCGGACGGTCATGAGCATCACGTTCATGACGCCGATCCCGCCGACCAGCAGCGAAATGGCGGCAATGGCGCCAAGCATCAGGGACAACTCGTTGCGTGTCGCCGCCTCGGCCTGGATCATCGCCGCGCTGTTGTCGATCTCGAAGTCTTCAATGCCACCGTGCAGGCTCAGCATCAGTTGGCGTATTGCGCGTTCTGTGTCATGCACCTGGGTGCTGTCGGCGGCACCGATGATCACGTATTCCGGGTGTTGCGTGCCGGAAAGACGTATGGAAACCGCTGAGTACGGCACGGCGATGCGCAGGTCGTTTCGCTGGTTGGCGCCACTGGAGCCTTTGCTGGCGAGCACGCCGATCACCTGAAACGGCACGTTCTCGATGAGGATGTACTGGCCGATCGGGTCCTGGCCGTCGACGAACAGCTTCTTGCGCACCTCCGAGCCGATCACCGCCACGGTCGCAGCCGTGGCCAGGTCGTTGTCGGTAAAAAAGCTGCCTTCGCTGACGGGCCAGCTCATCAGCGTCGGGAACACAGGCGAATAGCCACCGATGGTCGACTCCAGGTCACGATTGCCAAAGCGCACCTGCGCCTCCACTGTCATGGCCGGCATGATGGACTTCACTTGCGGTAGCTCGGCCAGCGCCTGCACGTCGCTGAGGCGAACGTTGCCGGGCGGAGCGCGCGGTGTTGGAGGGGCACCGTTCATGAAGATGATGTTCGAGCCGAACGCGCCCATCTGGGCCATGACCTGGCGCTTGCTGCCTTCACCCACCGCCAGCATGACGACCACCGACGCGACGCCGATGATGATTCCCAACAGGGTCAGCGCGGTGCGTGTGCGGTTGCTCCACATGACCCGCCAGGCGGCTTGCAGGGCGTCCCGGGTTTCGCCCAGCCATGGGCTGCCCTGGCTGTCGGCACGCACCAGGCGCCCGGCCAGATCGACGGCTTGCAGCGCACCTGGGCGACGCGGTGGCGGCGCCTGGTCGGCGCCGCTGTCACTGATCACTTCGCCGTCGCGGATCTCGATGATGCGCTGCGCCCGAGCGGCCACATCGCGGTCGTGGGTGATCAGGATCACCACATGGCCTTGCTCGGCCAGTTCATCCAGCAGGCGCATGACCTCGGTGCCGCTGTGGCTGTCCAGCGCACCGGTGGGCTCGTCCGCCAGGATGATGTGGCCGCCGTTCATCAATGCCCGGGCGATGGACACCCGTTGTTGCTGGCCGCCTGAAAGCTGGCGCGGGCGATTGCCGGTGCGCTCGCCCAGGCCCAGGCGTTGCAGCAGGGCCTTGGCCCTTTCGGCGCGCGGGGCCGCCGTGGTTCCGGCGTAGATCGCCGGCATCTCCACGTTCTCCTGCGCCGAGGCGGAGGGGATCAGGTGATAACCCTGAAACACGAACCCGAACGCTTCGCGGCGCAACCAGGCCAGTTCGTCATTGCTCAGGCCGGCAACATCCTGGCCGGCGAAGCGATACTGCCCGGCGCTTGGGCGGTCGAGGCAACCCAGGATGTTCATCAGGGTCGACTTGCCAGAGCCTGAGGTGCCGACGATGGCGATGAATTCGCCGGCATGGACTTTCAGGTCGATGCCGCGCAACACATCGACCTTGGGGCTGTCGCCGCCCCCGTAGGATTTGCGGATGCCGACCAGCTCTATCAGCGGAGTGCTCATGTCAACCCTCACCGCCGACAGGGCCGATCAGCAGTTTGTCACCTTCGGCAAGCCCATCGAGTATCTGCACGCGCAGGCGGTCGCTGAGCCCGGTACGTACCTGGCGCGTCTGTACGTCGCCTTTGCCGGTCAGAACATGGGCAGTCTGCAGCCCCTCGCCCTGGCCGCGTCCCTGAAGCGCCGCGATGGGCACGGTCAACACATCCTTGGCAGATCCGGCGACGAAGAACACTTGGGCAGTCATGTCGGCCATCAGCGCGTTGTCATCGTTGTCGACATCCAGCAGCACGGTGTAGAGCACCACGCGGCCGGTCCCGCTGCCGCTTGCCGTACCGGCGGCAACCGGGCTGCCGCCGCCCTGGCTGAGCTGATCCAGCGGTTTGGGCGGGATCGGCAGAATCTGCCTGACGGTGCTGGTCCAGCGCCTGCCGCCGCTGCCCAGGGTGGTGAAGTAGGCTTGCATGCCGGTCTTGACCTGGCCGATGTCGGCTTCAGAGACCTCGGCCCATACCGTCATCGGCGACAGCTTGGCGATCCGCAGGATCAGCGGGGTGCGCTGTTGCGCGTTCAGGGTTTGCCCTTCTCGGGCATCGACAGCGACCACGGTACCGCCGATCGGGGCGTAGATGCGGGTGTAGCCGAGCTGAGCCTGCGCGCTGCGCAACGTGGCCTGCGCCTGGAGAATCTGCGCCTCATACATGTCGATGCGCGCCTGGGTTGTCAGCACCTTGGCCTGGGCCGTCTGCACATCCTCTTCGCGCGTGGCGCCGTCGCTGGCCATCCGCTGCTGGCGACGCAACTGTTGTTCGGCCAGGAGATGCTCGGCACGCTGCTCCTTGACCTGCGCTTTCAGGGTCTGGATGGCATAGCGCTCGGCATCCAGCTGGGCCTGTTGCGTGGCAGGGTCGATCTCCACCAGCAGTTGCCCCTGCTTGACGGTGTCACCGACTTCTACGTGCAACGTGCGGATCTGCCCGGAGGCCTGCGCGCCCACGTCGACGTACTGACGGGGCTGCAGGGTGCCCAGCGCGGTGACACTGGATTCGATGTTGCCACGGCTGACGCTGACGAATGGCCGCTGCTCGGCCTCGCCGGGCAACAGTTGCCAGGTGGCGAATGCGGCCACCGGAATAAGGCACAGCGCGAGCGTTACGGCACGACGGGTAAGGCGTTGAGGGATCATGCAGGATTTCCGACCATGAGAGGGCCGCTGTCACCAAGGATCAGCTAGGGAGGCTGCCGATTAAACGAAAGCGATCAGCGCGGATTTAGCGGGGAACGCGCGTTGCGGGCGTGGAAATGTAACAACGTCTTTAAGCTTGATGAGAATTATTATATTTTATGCGCCAGCGGTGCCATTACTTGGCCTGCAGCGGTCTTCTATCATCATCGGACAACAGGGAAAGCGCTTCGATGCCGTCTTCGGGTGTACTGCTCGAGCATTACTACCGTGAACTGGTCGGGTTCCTTCGTTCGCGTCTGGGTAGCCACCATGCTGCTGAAGATATCGCGCAGGAGGCGTATCTGCGGGTACTCGAGCGGTGTGACGACACGCAGATCTCCCATCCCCGCGCTTTCCTTTACCGCACCGCCCTTAACCTGGTCACCGATGGACATCGGCGCAACCAGCTTCGTCGCGCCGAGCCTCTGGAGGTTCTGGAAACCGATGAGCGGTTCTTCGTCGCCCCCGTGCACGGCGCCTGTCGCCAGGAAGAACGCCTGGAGTTGCTGCAGCGTGCAGTGGCGCAGCTGAGCGAAACCTGCCGGGCGTGCTTCTTGCTGCGCAAGCTCGAAGGTCTGTCACATGCGGAGATTGCCACGCGTCTGGGCCTGTCCAAGGCCATGGTGGAGAAGCACATCGTCAACGCCATGAAGCATTGCCGGCTGCGTATGCGTGAGTGGGCCGAGGCCTGAGCGCACGTTCGGCTTGTCGGCCCACTTTTCGATAGCGTCAGCTGCCTGACGAGGTACCGAATGTGAGGGTGCCCTTCATCATGGTGGAGTGGAAAGGGTAGGAGCAGAAGAACGCGTACGTCTGGCCTGCCTGCAGCATGCCGGTGTCGAAAGTGACCGAATCTTTTTCGCCACCACCGATCAGTCGGGTATGGGCGAGCACGCGCTTGTCGCCCGGCTGGAGGTAGTTATCGGCCTCACCTGCCGCAGCGCCATCGGTGGTCACGCCTTTGATGTCGTCCTTTTTGGCCAGCACCCAGTTGTGGCCCATGATATTCCTGGGCAGTGTGCCGGTGTGCAGCAAGTTAACGGTAAAACGTTGGCAGGTCTGCGGTACGGTGATCGTTTTCAGGTCGTAGGTCATCTGGTCGGTACTGTGAATGTCTACCGAACAGGGCTCGGCGGACCATGCGACGCTGGACAGGGTCAGGGCGAAAAAGGCTAGGGCCGGGCGAAACATCTGGGTTCTCCGCGAATGTAAGAGGCGATGCCTTGGGGCATGAGCCTCCTTTAAACGAAGTGCGAGCGTCTGGGTTTAGGCGCGCGGTTACCTGCACGGCTTGATGGGGTGAGCGCAAGTGGCATACCGGAGTACCGGGCTAAAGTCAAATGCAAATTCCGTCAGTCAATCACTTGATTTATGCGGCGTTCCCGACTTCTATCAAAGTAGACCGCTGCCAGGCATGGCCTTGGCATGAGCCTTAACGGGCGCAGTAAGGTCATGGAATGTACCCATTACCCAGCTGCCCAGGCCCGACCATGGCAAACAAGACCCTGCGCATTCTCATTGCCGATACCCACCCCTGCCAGCGGTTGCAGCTGGAGCGGCTGCTCAATGGCCTGGGCTACTACCGGATCGCCCCCGTTGACAGCTTCGAGGAGCTGCAGCGTTTGGTGCAGTGCGCCTTGCAGCCTTTTCACTTGCTGCTGGGCAATATCGAACTGGCCAGCCATGCCGGGGTAGACCTGGAGCGTTTTTGTCGCGTCAGTACCCAGATCCAGCACGCCCTGCTTTACCATTCCAGCCAGTTGAAAGTGCCTGCGGTACCGCAGGCCGAGCGCCAGGCGGTCAGTCTGAGCCTGCCGCAGGTGCCCGACAACGAGGCGCTGGAGTCATTCATGGCGATCATCGACGGACCGATGCTGGTCGGCAAGTTACCGCTGCCGGGCGCCATGCCGACGGCTACGGCCAGGCCACGGCCGCGGGCCAACTTCGTGCACACGGTGTTCAACCGCTAGCGGCGCAGCAGGCGGGGCAACGGGGCAGCTATTTGCTATCCTCTTGCCCTTTGCCGATTTGCGGACCCTGCCATGACTGCCATCGATACCGCTCGCCCGCCCCGGTTCAGCCGCGGCGACCATCGGACCCTGGGCCTGGCGGCACTGGGTGGCGCGCTGGAAATCTACGACTTCATCATTTTCGTATTTTTTGCGCTGACCCTCAGCCAGCTGTTCTTCCCGCCCGAGATGCCAGAGTGGCTGCGCCTGCTGCAAAGCTTCGGGATCTTCGTCACCGGCTACCTGGCGCGGCCGCTGGGCGGCATCCTGATGGCGCACTTCGCCGACCACCTGGGGCGCAAGCGGGTGTTCAGCCTGAGCATCCTGATGATGGCACTGCCATGCCTGCTGATCGGGGTAATGCCGACCTACGCCGACATCGGCTATGCCGCGCCGTTGATCCTGCTGGCGCTGCGCATCCTCCAGGGCGCGGCCGTGGGGGGCGAGGTGCCAAGTGCCTGGACCTTCGTCGCTGAGCACGCGCCTGCCGGGCGGCGTGGGTATGCCTTGGGCTTCTTGCAGGCCGGGCTGACCTTCGGCTACCTGCTGGGGGCACTGACCGCGACGTTGCTGGCGCAAGTGTTCTCGCCGCAGGAAATCCTCGATTACGCCTGGCGCTACCCGTTCCTGCTGGGTGGCGTGTTTGGTGTGATTGGCGTGTGGCTGCGCCGCTGGCTCAGCGAAACACCGGTGTTCCTTGCCCTGCGTGCGCGCCAGGAACAGCCGGTGAAATTCCCGCTGCGGCGGGTGCTGGGCGAGCACCGCCGGGCGTTGATTCCGGCGGCATTGCTGACCTGTGTGCTGACCTCGGCCGTGGTGGTGCTGGTGGTGATCACCCCCACGGTAATGCAGCAACGCTTTGGCATGAGCGCCGGGCACACCTTCGCCCTGAGCAGCGTGGGTATTGTTTTCCTCAACATCGGCTGTGTGCTGGCCGGGCTGCTGGTTGACCGCGTGGGTGCCTGGCGTGCGCTGATGCTCTACAGCCTGTTGCTGCCGCTGGGTATCGGTGCGCTGTACGCCAGCCTGGTGGGGCAGTGGGAGATGACCTGGCTGGCTTATGCGCTGGCGGGGCTGTCCTGCGGCGTGGTCGGTGTGGTGCCGTCGGTGATGGTTGGACTGTTCCCGGCCGAGATTCGCGTGTCGGGCATTTCCTTCACCTACAACGTGGCCTACGCGCTGTGGGCCAGTACCACGCCGCTGGCGCTGATTGCGCTGATGCCGTGGAGCCCGTGGGTGTGTGTCGGTTTTTGTCTGGTCATGGGCACGGCGGGGCTGCTGACAGCCTTGTATTTCGGGCATCGGGAGCCATTGGCGTTCGCGGCGGAGCCGATGCCGATCATGTGTGGTGACAAATGAGCCGGTGCATGTCTTGGGTTGTGCAGCAGGGCATAAACCGAGCGCC
>NZ_BCBJ01000108.1:0-43684 GCF_001320605.1 Pseudomonas sp. NBRC 111133
GCGTAGGCGGCGCTCGATCTGATAAGCGCTGAGCCTCTCACGGCGAACACCTCGCAGCCCAGACGCAATTCACAACAAAAAGCCCCCGGCTCGTGAGCGCCGGGGGCTTTTTGTTACGGCAGGGCAGGGGCCTTACATGTTCGGGTAGTTCGGCCCACCCGCGCCCTCAGGGGTAACCCAGGTGATGTTCTGGGCCGGGTCCTTGATGTCGCAGGTCTTGCAGTGCACGCAGTTCTGCGCGTTGATCTGGAAGCGCTTGTTGCCGTCTTCCTGGGTGACTACTTCGTACACGCCTGCCGGGCAGTAGCGTTGTGCCGGCTCGTCGTACAGCGGCAGGTTGCTGGCGATCGGCACGTTCGGGTCGGTCAGCTTCAGGTGGCAGGGTTGTTCCTCTTCGTGGTTGGTGCTGGAGAGGAATACCGAGCTGAGCTTGTCGAAGCTGAGCTTGCCGTCCGGTTTCGGGTAGTCGATCTTTTTCGAGTCGGCCGCGAGCTTGAGGCAGGCGTAGTCCGGCTTGGTGTCGTGCAGGGTGAACGGCAGCTTGCCGCCGAACCAGTTCTGGTCCACATAGTTGAACGCGGCGCCCAGCAGCGGGCCGAACTTGTGCATGGCCGGGCCGAAGTTACGGCTGGCGAACAGTTCTTCGTACAGCCAGCTCGCCTTGAAGGCGCTGACGTAGCCGTTCAGCTGGTCACCGCCCTCGCTGCCGGCGAGCAGTGCGTCGGCCACCGCCTCAGCGGCGAGCATGCCGGACTTCATCGCCGTGTGGCTGCCTTTGATCTTGGCCACGTTCATGGTGCCCAGGTCACAACCGATCAGCGCGCCACCATTGAAGACCATTTTCGGCAGCGAGTTGATGCCGCCCTTGGCCAGGGCGCGGGCGCCGTAGCTGATGCGTTTGCCGCCCTCGAGGTACTGGCTGATCACCGGATGGTGCTTCAGGCGCTGGAACTCATCGAATGGCGACAGGTAAGGGTTGGCGTAGGACAGGTCGACGATCAGGCCGACCACCACCTGGTTGTTTTCCAGGTGATAAAGGAACGAACCACCGGTGTTGTCCTTGGCCATCACGTCCAGCGGCCAGCCAGCGGTGTGCACCACCAGGCCCTGCTCGTGCCTGGCCGGGTCGATTTCCCAGATTTCCTTCAGGCCGATGCCGTAGTGCTGCACATCGGACTCGCTGTCCAGGTTGAAGCGCTTGATCAGCTGCTTGCCGATGTGGCCACGGCAACCTTCGGCGAACAGGGTGTACTTGCCACGCAGCTCCATGCCAGGGGTGTACATGCCGTCTTTCGGGTTGCCTTCACGGTCCACACCCATGTCACCGGTGACGATGCCGCGCACCACACCGTTTTCATCGAACAGCGCTTCCTGGGCGGCGAAGCCCGGGTAGACTTCCACGCCCAGGTTCTCGGCCTGCTGGGCCAGCCAGCGGCACAGGTTGCCCAGCGAGATGATGTAGTTGCCTTCGTTGTGCATGGTCTTGGGCACGAACAGGTCAGGCACCTTGGTGGCGCTGCCGGCATCCTTGAGTACGTAGATGTCGTCACGCTTCACTTCGGTGTTCAGCGGCGCGCCGAGTTCCTTCCAGTCGGGGAACAGCTCGTTCAGGGCGCGGGGCTCGAACACTGCGCCGGAGAGGATGTGGGCGCCCACTTCAGAGCCTTTTTCCACCACGCAGACGCTGATTTCGCTACCGGCTTCGGCGGCCTTCTGCTTCAGGCGGCAGGCGGCGGACAGGCCCGCCGGGCCGGCGCCGACGATGACCACGTCGAATTCCATGTATTCGCGTTCCACTGGTTCTCTCCTACTCATCAAGGCTCGTGCTGTTGCTTTGTCTTATGGGGGCTTGCGCGCAGTGGCTCATCACGGGAGCGGAACTGTAGCTGCGCAAATGACGGACTACACCGTTTTGTCTTGGCCGCGCATTATATCTACACCACTTGGCGGGTCCAATACAAACGTTTGTTTGAATTTGCCGCAGGCCAGTAAAATCACAGGAGCGCGGCTGGAGGGTGACCGATTTGCCGTATTGACCGGATGGGGTGTTACGGTCAAGATACGAGCGGTTTTACGTTCGCCGTAGGCTTGCAGCCGGGCGCAGGTACACCTCTAAAGACCAGGTGTGGAGCAGGGTTTTGCGGCCTTTGGCCGGTTTGTAGTGGAGTTTACACGCCACGACAGAAAATGACCCGTGAGTATTCGTCGCAATGGTCCGAACAAGACTGTTCGGTCACTGTGAAGTTATTGCCTCCCGATACGTTTTTAGAGGTGCCCTTGTACCCACGCGCATCGCAGGGCTCAGTCCCAGGCGACTATCTATTCACCGGAGAGTAACGAGGAATCCATGAAGGTTCTTGTAGCTGTCAAACGAGTGGTCGACTACAACGTCAAGGTTCGCGTCAAGGCGGACAACTCCGGCGTCGACCTTGCTAACGTCAAGATGTCCATGAACCCCTTCTGCGAAATCGCCGTGGAAGAGGCTGTCCGCTTGAAGGAAAAGGGCGTTGCGACCGAGATCGTCGTCGTTTCCGTCGGCCCGACCACTGCCCAGGAGCAACTGCGTACCGCCCTGGCCCTGGGTGCAGACCGCGCCATCCTGGTAGAAGCCGCTGACGAACTGAACTCCCTGGCCGTGGCCAAGGCGCTGAAAGCCGTTGTCGACAAGGAGCAGCCACAGCTGGTCATCCTCGGCAAGCAGGCCATCGACAGCGACAACAACCAGACTGGCCAGATGCTGGCTGCGCTGACCGGCTTTGCCCAAGGCACCTTCGCCTCCAAGGTTGAAGTGGCTGGCGACAAGCTGAATGTCACCCGTGAAATCGATGGCGGCCTGCAAACCGTTGCGCTGAACCTGCCAGCCATCGTCACCACCGACCTGCGCCTGAACGAGCCGCGCTACGCGTCGCTGCCGAACATCATGAAGGCCAAGAAGAAGCCGCTGGAGACTGTTACTCCGGACGCGCTGGGCGTTTCCCTCGCCTCCACCAACAAGACCCTGAAGGTTGAAGCCCCGGCTGCCCGCAGCGCTGGCATCAAGGTCAAATCGGTGGCCGAACTGGTCGAGAAGCTGAAGAACGAAGCGAAGGTAATCTAAATGACTATCCTGGTTGTCGCTGAATACGAAAACGGTGCCGTAGCCCCGGCTACCTTGAACACTGTTGCTGCTGCCGCCAAGATCGGTGGCGATGTGCACGTGCTGGTCGCTGGCCAGAACGTCGGTGGCGTTGCTGAATCTGCTGCCAAGATCGCGGGTGTGGCCAAGGTGCTGGTTGCCGATAACGCTGCCTACGCCCATGTGCTGCCAGAGAACGTCGCGCCGCTGATCAAAGAGCTGGCGAGCGGCTACAGCCACGTGCTGGCTCCGGCCACCACCAACGGCAAGAACATCCTGCCGCGCGTTGCCGCGCTGCTGGACGTGGACCAGATTTCCGAGATCATCTCGGTCGAGTCTGCCGACACCTTCAAGCGCCCGATCTACGCCGGTAACGCCATTGCCACCGTGCAGTCGAGCGCTTCGGTCAAGGTCATCACCGTGCGTACCACCGGCTTCGACCCTGTCGCCGCCGAAGGTGGCTCGGCCGCTGTTGAAGCTGTTGGTGCTGCGCACAACGCTGGCATTTCGGCCTTCGTTGGCGAAGAGCTGGCCAAGTCCGACCGCCCAGAGCTGACCGCTGCCAAGATCGTCGTGTCCGGCGGCCGTGGCATGGGCAACGGTGACAACTTCAAGCACCTGTACAGCCTGGCCGACAAGCTCGGTGCTGCCGTCGGTGCCTCGCGCGCTGCAGTCGACGCCGGCTTCGTGCCGAACGACATGCAGGTCGGCCAGACCGGCAAGATCGTTGCGCCACAGCTGTACATCGCCGTCGGTATCTCTGGCGCGATCCAGCACCTGGCCGGCATGAAAGACTCCAAAGTGATCGTTGCGATCAACAAGGACGAAGAAGCGCCGATCTTCCAGGTAGCCGACTACGGCCTGGTGGCTGACCTGTTCGAAGCGGTACCGGAGCTGGAAAAGCTGGTCTGATCCGCCTGCTTCACTTATAAAGAACCCGGCCCTCGTTTCGAGGGTCGGGTTTTTTTATGGGCTGAGGAGTGAGGGATGACGTTGCGTGAAACGGGCAGGGCGCTGGCATGCATGGCGGCGCTGTTCTCACCGCTGGTCATGGCGGCAGGCAAGTGCGAGCGCCTGGTGGCAACCGGCAGCCCTGATGCACCGCCCTATTCGTGGCAAGACCCGCAAGACCCTAAACACCTGATCGGCGCCAACGTCGACCTGTTGCGTCAGGTGGCTGGCGAGCTGGGTGTAAAAGTCGAAGTACTGAGCGCAGGTCGCCGCGACCAGGCACTGGAGGAAGTGCGCAGTGGGCGCATGGATTTGTTGCTCGACACCCCCATGCAGGTGGAGCAATTGACCGCGCTGGACTACATCCACCCGCCGTTGCAGCTCAACGAGTACCTGGTGTGGACGCGTCATGATGCCCAGCTGACCTTCGATGGTCCGGCGGACCTGGCCAGGTATCAGGGCAGCTTGTCCGAGCGCGCACGGCTAACCCCGGCTTTCACCGCCTTCGCCAAGGCCCAGCTCAAGCTCGTGCCGGCGCAGAACCTTACCCAGGCCTTCCAGAAACTGGTGCTCGGCCAAGTGGACTATGTGCTGGCTGGCCGCTATTCAGGCATGGCCATGGCCCAGAGCCTGGGTATGAGCAATGACCTGATCGCCCGTGGCCTGCCGGTGGACCGGCCAGGCCTGTATCTGGCCCTTTCGCACAACTCGGCCTGCAATGACAGCTGGTTGCGTGGGCAATTGGCGAAAAAACTGACAGAATTGCCGATCTCCGGTGCGTCCGAGGCGGTCCTGCAACGAAATGTCGAGCGCTGGAAAGCGCAGTTGCAGGTGCCGGCGGACGCCCCCAAACACTAGGAAGATTGCGTGAGAACCCAACCACTAATCCTTGCCTTGGCCATGCTTGGCTTGGCTGGCTGCGCCAATGATCCGGCCCCTGACGAGCAGATGCGCATTTCCGAACAGGCCCTGGAGCAGGCCAAGGCCGTAGGTGCCACCGAGCAGGTCGAAACACTGAAGCTGGCTGAAGACAAGCTGGCCCGGGCCAAGGCCAACATGCTGACCGAAGACTACCGCGATGCGCGCATGCGTGCCGAGCAGGCCGAGCTGGATGCACGCCTGGCCGAGGCCCAGGTGCTGAACCAGAAGAGCGAAGAGCAGTTGCAGCTGCTGCAGTCGCGGGTCAAGCGCCTGCGCAAGCAACTGGAGGTGCAGCCATGATCCGCCGTACGCCGTTGGCCGCGCTGGTAGTGCTGGCGCTGGCCGCAGGCTTGCAAGGCTGTGCCAGCCAGCGCAGTTCTGCAGCGCTGGATGAGGCCAGTGCCGCCTTCGCGAAGGTCAAGGATGATTCCGATGTGCTGCGCAGTGCGCCGCGTGATGTGATCCGAGCGGGCGAGTCGCTGGCCCGTGCCGAGCGTTTGTCCAGCTACATCGGCACCGGTTCCGATGTGCGCCATTACGCTTACCTCAGCCAGCGCTACAGCGAAATTGCCCGTGAGCATGCCAAGCTGGCGCTGAACCAGGAGCGCCAGACCAAGCTCGACCTTGAGCGCCAGCGCCTGCAGCTGGCCTTGCGCGAGGCCAAACTGGCCAGCGTGCAGCAACAGGGCAAATGGGTCGAGTCGCAAATTGCGGCACTGGCCTCGGAGCAGACCGACCGTGGTCTGGTGATGACCTTGGGCGACGTGCTGTTCGATACCGGCCGTGCCGACCTGAAGAACTCGGCCAGCCGCACTGTGCTCAAGCTGGTGCAGTTCCTTCAGCTTAACCCGCGTCGGGTAGTACGTATCGAAGGCTATACCGACAGCACCGGCGCGGCAGAGGACAACCTGAAACTGTCTCGCGACCGGGCGCAGGCCGTGGCTGACATGCTGGTGGACCTGGGCATCGACGAAAAGCGTTTGCAGGTCGAGGGCTATGGGGACCAGTACCCGATCGAGGCCAACGCCTCTGAGCGGGGCAGGGCGCAGAACCGTCGGGTGGAGATCGTGTTCTCCGACGACAAGGGCAGGCTCGCGCCTGTGCGCTGAGTTCGACCCATAGAGGGGCCGCCATGCGGCCCTTCTTTTTGTCGGTTTAATCGTTTCGATAGTTATCACGCTGTTGTATTGTCGACTATGTTGCATTCTGTCCCAGTACACTTTGCAACTGTTACGGTATCCTTTATCGTCATCGAGCCGCACAAGAACAACGAGCCTGCCGCCATGACCAACCTGCTGCTGTACCAGCGTATCGCCCAGCAACTGGCCGATGACATCCGCCGTGGTGTCTACCAGCCAGGCGAGCGGGTACCCTCCGTGCGCAAGATGAGCGCCCAGCTCAATGTCAGCCATGCCACGGTGCTGCAGGCCTATGCCAACCTAGAAGATCAAGGGCTGATCCGTGCGCGGCCGCAGTCTGGCTACTATGTGCACCAGACGCCGGCCCTGACTGCGCAAACCCCCGACATCGCGCGGGTGGAGCGCCCTGGTCTGGTGACCCGTGCCAGCATCATCCAGCAAGTGCTCACCGAAGCGCGCCGTGATGGTGTGTTTCCGTTCGGCGCTGCGGTGCCGCATGTTGACTACCTGCCGGTGCGTGCCCTGCACCAGCAAATTGCCAAGGTCACCCGCTTTCACAGCCCGCGCGCGTTCAGTTACATGTTCAGCCCGGGTTTCGAGCCGTTGCGCCGGCAGATTGCCATTCGCATGCGCGATGCCGGTGTACTGGTCGACCCGCGTGAAGTGATCGTGACCCACGGATGCGTCGATGCGCTGCAAATGTCATTGCGTGTGCTGACGCGTCCGGGTGACTTGATCGCCGCCGAGTCGCCGACGTATTACGGCTTGCTGCAACTGGCGGACCTGCTCGGCCTGAAGGTGATCGAGATCCCCAGCGACCCGTCCACAGGCATCAGCCTTGAAGCTTTGCAGCTGGCGGCTAACCAGTGGTCGATCAAGGCCCTGGTGCTCACCGCGCGGCTGAGCAACCCGTTGGGTGGCACCGTCCCGGAAGAGCGGCAGAAACAACTGCTGCGCCTGGCATCGGACTTCGATATCCAGATCATCGAAGACGATATCTATGGCGAGCTGATGTTCGAGCAGGGCAAGACCAAGGCGCTGAAGGCGTTCGACCGGCTGGACCGGGTAATCTATTGCTCCAGCTTCTCCAAGACGCTGTCCCCCGGCGTACGTGTTGGCTGGATGATTGCCGGGCGCTACCAGGACGAGATCCAGCGTCTGCAAACCTTCACTACCCACTCCGCGTGCAGCGTCACGCAGATGGGGGTGGCGGCCTATCTGGAGAATGGTGGCTACGACCGGCACCTGCGCTACATCCGCCAGGAGTATCGCAAGAACCTCAGCGCCTACCAGTTGGCAGTGCAGCAGCACTTCCCCGAAGGCACCCAGATGACCCGGCCCACGGGCGGTTTCATTCTGTGGGTGAGCCTGCCCGGGCGGGTCAACACCCAGGAGCTGCATGTGCGGGCGCTGGAGCAGGGCATCAGCATTGCGCCAGGGCTGATATTCAGTAATACAGAGCAGTTCAACCACTGCATCCGCCTTAATTGCGGTATTCCGTGGAACAAGGAGGCCGAGCGTGCCGTGATTACCCTCGGCTTGCTGGCTCAGCAGTTGTGCCGGGAGCCTGCGCTCACACTTTTGTAAGGCTTGCCAGCTGCCTGTGGAACAGGGAGCATAGGCACCTTTCCTGCCAGTCTGTCCATTTGCCATGAATGTTCTACGCCGTTTTGCCCTGATCTTGTGCCTTGCACCGTTCTGCTGTGTGCCAGCCATGGCTGCGCAGCCGGCCAGCCAGGCGCCGGTAACCCAGGGCAAGCCAGTGCAGAAAAAGGCGACAGCCAAGCCTGCGCAGAAGCAGGCGGTAAAAAAAGCCGCCAACAGCAAGGCCAAGGCGCAAAAGCCGGTCAGCAAGGCGGTGGCCAAGCCACTGCCCAAGGCAAAGCTTGACCTCAGCCTGCCGGTCGATATGGTCAACTCACTTGAGCCGAACGTTGGCACCCCGTCGCCGATTCAGCGACGCAAACCCTTGCTGCCGCCCATGTTCACCGAGAAACCAGAAACCAACGACAGCCCGTTCCAGCTCAATGGCCGGCTGATCAACAACGAAATGCAGTTGCAATTGCGCAACGACAGCCGTCATGACGTTGACGGGGCGGCCATCGATTTCGAGTACCGGCAGTAGCAGTCAAACTGACTGCCGGGTCACTGCACATTTCATCGTGCCAGTAATTTCAAACGCCTGTTTGAGCGGTTACTATCCAGGGACGCTCGTCCCGTTTTGTTCCAGGGAGTCCTGACTTTGGTGAATAGCCATGAATTGCCGTGAGGGCTGCGGTGCCTGCTGCATCGCCCCGTCCATCACTTCTGCGATGCCGCGCATGCCCAATGGCAAGCCGGCGGGCGAGCGCTGCCTGCACCTGACGGCTGCCAACCTCTGCGACCTGTTTGGCAAGCCCGAGCGGCCGGCGGTGTGTGGTGGCTTCAAGGCGGATGTCGAGGTGTGCGGCAGCGACCGTGACGAGGCAATCAGGATTCTGGGTTGGTGGGAGCAGATGACGGCGGCGTGAGAGGCTGGATCTTCGACAACAAGGATAAACATGATGAGATCGTTCAAGCGTATTGCACTGCTGTGTGGCATGGGTGTTTTGCTGTCGCCGGTGGCCTGGGCCGAAAACTGGCAAGTGGCCAAGGACGAGGAGGGGATCAAGGTTTCCCTCAGTGAAGTAGCCGGTTCCAAGTACAAGGCCTATCAAGGCGTGACAGTGATCAAGGCGCCGCTGGCCAAGGTGCAGGCGTTGCAGGAAGACGTGGTCGGCGCTTGTGCATGGATTCACGAGTGCAAGTCGCAAAAGCTGCTCAAGCATGAAGGTGACCAGAGCTGGACCTACACCCAGTTCAACACGCCGTGGCCGGTGACGCCGCGTGATTCGGTGTTGCACATCACCACGGTCAAGGGGGCTGATGGCAGCTTGACCCGTAATCTGGTCGAAGAGCCGACCTATGTTCCGGAAGAGAAGGGCTTTGTGCGGGTGGCCAAGGTCGAAGGCTTCTGGAAGCTGGTGCCCAAGGGGGACAGCACCGAAGTGACCTACCAGGTGCACACCGAGCCGGGGGGGAGCGTGCCGGCGATGGTGGCCAACAAGTTCGTGGTGGATGCGCCGTTCAATACCCTGAAAGGGCTGCGGGAGCGGGCTGAGAAGAACTGAGGCCAGCGCAGGAAAAAGACCATAAAAAAGGCTGCCCAAGGGCTAATGCCAGTCAGTTAAGCTGACTGGCATTTTTCATTTTCGGGTCGGGTATTTTGCCGGCCTCTGCTTTACTACTCGCGGGAACCATCTATCAGGGCGCCGGTGGGGCAGAACGTACTGCGCAGCCGATGCCTGCAAATCCGCCAGAAAACCTGGCAGGTTACCGGGATGATTCAGTGATGTGCCATGCAGTAACCCCAAGATTGCCCAACTGCAGGCGGTAAAGCTCATTTCACATGGATACACCCCTGGGCACTGCCTCGACATCTGTACCATCTGATAGCGCAACAGGTTGTAACCCAGCAATACGCCCCACAACTCTTGCGCAATCATCTCCGGCGTTTTGCTTCTCAGCGTGTATTCGCCGCCTAGCAGTCCTTGCTCGATCTCCCGGTAGCCCAGTTCGATTTCCCAGCGCTGGCTGTAAAGATCGACGATCTCATCACCCGGGAAGCGCAGCGGATCGGTCATCGAGGTCAAGACACTCACAACCTTTCCTTTGATCGTTTTGCTCAGCAGCCGCGCCTGAGCGTCAAGCGGTAAGCCTGGCCACTGCTTGCGAGCCTGAGGCGACGTGCGCAAAACGACTAAGGCATTGTTACGCCCAAGCTTGCGTTCGACCTCATACTGAATGCCCTTTTTCAAGGGGACCAACCAGTGGCGCTGCTCGCCTTGAGATTGCCAGTGATGCAGCAAGCCCAGCGAGTAGAAACCTTTGTCGAACAGGGTTAGCGAATGGTTCGGCGTGGTGGCGATTAGCTGTTCTGCCAGCTTCATTTCACTGCTGTGGTAGCTCTCGAAAGTGCTGCTTATCAGCAGGTGGCTAGTCAGCTCCATCTGACAGACCATCCGTACCTGAGGAAAACCGCCGTCTCCATGCTGGTTGGTCGCGCCACCGTAGTGCGCGCGGTTTTCCGCCGTGTCAGGCGTGTTCCAAACGACGCCATCCACGCCAAGTAGCGTCAATCCTAACCATTGCGGGTGCTGGGTCTTTTCGTGCCATCGTTGCTGAGTAAGTGTGAAAACTTCGCGCACCGCTTCGCTACCCAACCGCTGCCGTCCTTGCACAACGGCGCTGGGCGCCACGAGTGGCCGCTTGCCGGGCAACATGATGTCCATGTGATTCACGACATCCCAGGCTGACATTCGACGAAACAACGCCATTCCGATGATGCACCACACCAGGCTTTCAAGCGGAAGGCGGCGTTTGCGAATGGTCGAGACACCCGCTGTTTCAAAAGCCTGCTTCACGATGTCCGGATCAAGCAAAGCCCCTAACCCTTCAAGGGCATTTGGCCTTGATGCCATTTCGTGAGTGAGGGACAGTGCTTTTGCTAGACGCATAAAAAATCCGATGCTCGTTTCCAAGCATCGGATTTTGCGGCCTACGGGCTAAAGCTCAAAGCATCAGTCTTAACTGACTGGCATTAGCCCAAGGGCAGCCTTTTTGCGTTCGGCCAGTAAAGCTTACTTGCGGTCCTGCAGTGCAACGATGTCGCGCTTCTGCTCGCCGGTGTACAGCTGGCGCGGGCGGCCGATCTTGTACGGACTGGAGAGCATTTCTTTCCAGTGCGAGATCCAGCCCACGGTACGTGCCAGGGCGAAGATCACGGTGAACATGCTGGTCGGAATGCCGATCGCCTTGAGGATGATCCCCGAGTAGAAGTCGACGTTCGGGTACAGCGAGCGCTCGATGAAGTAAGGATCGGTGAGGGCGATCTCTTCCAGGCGCATGGCCAGCTCCAGCTGCGGGTCGTTCTTGATGCCCAGCTCGCGCAGGACTTCGTCGCAGGTCTGCTTCATCACGGTGGCGCGCGGGTCGCGGTTCTTGTACACGCGGTGACCGAAGCCCATCAGCTTGAACGGGTCGTTCTTGTCCTTGGCCTTGGCGATGAACTTGTCGATGTTCGAAACATCGCCGATTTCATCGAGCATGGTCAGTACGGCTTCGTTCGCACCGCCGTGGGCCGGGCCCCACAGTGCGGCGATACCGGCGGCGATACAGGCGAACGGGTTGGCACCCGACGAGCCGGCCAGACGAACGGTGGAGGTGGAGGCATTCTGCTCGTGGTCGGCATGGAGGATGAAGATCCGGTCCATTGCCTTGGCCAGCACCGGGCTGATCGGTTTGATCTCGCACGGGGTGTTGAACATCATGTGCAGGAAGTTTTCCGCGTACGACAGGTCGTTGCGCGGGTACATCATCGGCTGGCCCATGGAGTACTTGTAAACCATCGCGGCCAGGGTCGGCATCTTGGCGACCAGGCGCACCGCGGAAATTTCGCGGTGTTGCGGGTTATTGATGTCCAGGGAGTCGTGATAGAACGCCGACAGGGCGCCGACCACGCCGCACATCACCGCCATCGGGTGAGCGTCGCGACGGAAACCGTTGAAGAAGGACTTCAGCTGCTCGTGAACCATGGTGTGGTTCTTGACGGTGCTGACGAACTGGGCCTTCTGCTCGGCATTCGGCAGTTCGCCGTTGAGCAGCAGGTAGCAGGTTTCGAGGTAGTCGGATTGTTCGGCGAGTTGTTCGATCGGGTAGCCGCGGTGCAGCAGGATCCCTTTGTCGCCGTCAATGTAGGTGATCTTCGACTCGCACGAGGCAGTCGCCATGAAACCAGGGTCGAAGGTGAAGTGACCAGTGGCCCCCAACCCGCGGACGTCGATTACATCAGGACCAACGGTGCCGGTTAAAATGGGCAGCTCGACGGGGGCAGCGCCCTCGATGACCAACTGCGCTTTTTTGTCAGCCATGTGGCCTCCTATTAATGCTAGAAATCATCAGACAGACCCCCCACGCAGGGCCCGCACCACTATAGAGGGATAAATTCAGATGTCAATTTGCCTAAAGGCTTGTTGAATCAAGCATTCAAGCCTGATTTTTCCCGAAATTCTCGCCCATTTACGCCTTTTGTTCGCTAAAGGCAATGCGCTATTTGGGCTACCCCGTCACGTTGTCATAAGCAGCCTAACTGTCTATACTCGGCACCCGACCGCCAGGGGCTTGCAAGCCCGAACTACTGGGGGTCGCCGTTCCCTGGGTGGTGGGTACCTGACCAGTACACTTACCAACAACTTTGCCCTGATTCGCTAGGGGCTCTTCAGTGTGAAAAAAGCCGTGAAAAGCCAACGACCTGTAAACCTAGACCTAAGGACCATCAAGCTCCCCGTCACTGCATACACGTCCATCCTGCACCGTATCTCCGGCGTCATCCTGTTCCTCGGCCTTGCCATCATGCTTTATGCACTGGGCAAGTCGCTGGGTTCCGAGGAAGGCTTCGGTGAGGTGAAGGCGTGTCTGACCAGCCCGCTGGCCAAATTCGTGACCTGGGGCCTGCTGTCTGCCCTGCTTTATCACCTCGTGGCAGGTGTTCGTCACCTGATCATGGACATGGGTATCGGTGAGACGCTGGAAGGCGGCAAGCTGGGCTCGAAAATCGTGATCGTCATCTCCGTGGTGCTGATCGTTCTGGTGGGAGTTTGGGTATGGTAACCAATGTCACGAACCTGTCGCGTTCGGGCCTCTATGACTGGATGGCGCAGCGCGTTTCTGCGGTCGTTCTCGCGGCTTACTTCCTCTTCCTGATCGGCTACGTGGTCGCCCACCCAGGCATCGACTACACCCAGTGGCATGGTCTGTTCTCCAACAACGCGATGCGGATCTTCAGTCTGCTGGCCCTCGTTGCCCTGGGCGCTCACGCCTGGGTCGGCATGTGGACCATTGCAACCGACTACCTGACGCCTATGTCGTTCGGCAAGTCGGCAACTGCTATTCGTTTCCTGTTCCAGGCGGTATGCGGCGTTGCGATGTTCGCTTACTTCGTCTGGGGTGTGCAGATTCTCTGGGGTATCTGATCCATGGCTAGCATTCCAACCATTTCCTTCGACGCCATCATCATCGGTGGCGGCGGCGCCGGCATGCGCGCCGCGCTGCAACTGGCTCAAGGCGGCCACAAGACTGCCGTAGTCACCAAGGTCTTCCCGACCCGTTCGCACACTGTATCCGCCCAGGGCGGCATCACCTGCGCCATCGCTTCGGCCGACCCGAACGACGACTGGCGTTGGCACATGTACGATACCGTCAAGGGTTCCGACTACATCGGTGACCAGGACGCTATCGAGTACATGTGTCAGGAAGGCCCGGCTGCGGTCTTCGAGCTGGACCACATGGGCCTGCCGTTCTCGCGTACCGAAACCGGTCGTATCTACCAGCGTCCGTTCGGTGGCCAGTCCAAGGACTTCGGTAAAGGTGGCCAGGCCGCCCGTACCTGTGCCGCTTCCGACCGTACCGGTCACGCGCTGCTGCACACCCTGTACCAGGGCAACCTGAAGGCAGGCACTACCTTCCTCAACGAGTACTACGCGGTTGACCTGGTGAAGAACCAGGAAGGTGCGTTCGTCGGTGTGATCGCAATCTGCATCGAAACCGGCGAAACCATGTACATCAAGTCCAAGGCCACTGTTCTGGCCACTGGCGGTGCCGGTCGTATCTACGCCTCCACCACCAACGCCCTGATCAACACCGGTGACGGTATCGGCATGGCCCTGCGTGCAGGCGTACCGGTGCAGGACATCGAGATGTGGCAGTTCCACCCGACCGGTATCGCCGGCGCCGGTGTACTGGTAACCGAGGGTTGCCGTGGTGAAGGTGGCTACCTGATCAACGCCCACGGCGAGCGCTTCATGGAGCGTTACGCGCCGAACGCGAAAGACCTGGCCGGCCGCGACGTGGTTGCCCGTTCCATGGTCAAGGAAATCATCGCCGGCAACGGCGTGGGCCCGAACAAGGACCACGTACTGCTGAAGCTGGACCACCTGGGCGAGGAAGTGCTGCACAGCCGCCTGCCAGGTATCTGCGAACTGTCCAAGACCTTCGCCCACGTCGACCCAGTGGTCGCGCCGGTTCCGGTCGTGCCGACCTGCCACTACATGATGGGCGGCGTTGCCACCAACATCCATGGCCAGGCCATCACCATGGACGCCGAAGGCCAGGATCACATCATCCCGGGCCTGTTCGCCGTAGGTGAAGTGGCGTGCGTGTCGGTTCACGGTGCCAACCGCCTGGGCGGCAACTCGCTGCTCGACCTGGTGGTATTCGGCCGTGCTGCCGGCCTGCACCTGGAGAAGGCGCTGAGCGACGGCATCGAGCATCTCGACGCCAGCGACACCGACATCGATGTTGCCCTGAGCCGCCTGAACAACCTCAACGGGCGTACCACGGGTGAAGACGTTGCGAGCCTGAAGCGCGAGCTGCAGAGCTGCATGCAGAACTACTTCGGTGTATTCCGTACTGGCGAATACATGCTGAAGGGTATCGAGCAGCTGGCTGGCCTGCGCGAGCGTATCGCCAACGTCAAGATCAACGACAAGTCCCAGGCCTTCAACACCGCGCGTATCGAAGCGCTGGAGCTGCAGAACCTGCTGGAAGTCGCCGAAGCGACTGCCATCGCGGCCGAAGCCCGTAAAGAGTCCCGCGGCGCTCACGCCCGTGAAGACTTCGAAGACCGTGACGACGAAAACTGGCTGTGCCACACCCTGTACTACCCGGGTGAGAAGCGCGTTGCCAAGCGCGGCGTCAACTTTGCGCCGAAGACTGTTCCAGCCTTCGAACCAAAAGTCCGGACTTACTAAGGGTGGCTGCTATGTTGAAAGTCGAAGTTTATCGTTACAACCCGGACACCGACTCGGCGCCCAAGATGGAGTCGTTCGACGTCGATACCGGCGGCAAGGACCTGATGGTTCTCGATGTATTGGCGCTGATCAAGGAAAAGGACGAAGGTTTCTCGTACCGTCGCTCCTGCCGTGAAGGCGTGTGCGGTTCTGACGGCATGAACATGAACGGCAAGAACGGCCTGGCCTGCATCACCCCGCTGTCGGGTGTGGTCAAGGGCAACAAGCTGGTTCTGCGCCCACTGCCAGGCCTGCCGGTCATTCGTGACCTGGTGGTCGACATGAGCATCTTCTACAAGCAGTACGAGAAGGTGAAGCCGTTCCTGCAGAACGATACCCCGGCACCGGCCATCGAGCGCCTGCAGTTGCCGGAAGACCGTGACAAGCTGGACGGCCTGTACGAGTGCATCCTGTGCGCGTGCTGCTCGACGTCCTGCCCGTCGTTCTGGTGGAACCCGGACAAGTTCCTGGGCCCGGCTGCACTGCTGCAAGCCTACCGCTTCCTGGCTGACAGCCGCGACACCAAGACTCAGGAGCGCCTGGCGTCCCTGGATGACCCGTTCAGCGTATTCCGCTGCCGCGGGATCATGAACTGCGTAAACGTTTGCCCGAAAGGTCTGAACCCGACCAAGGCAATCGGTCACGTACGTAACATGCTGCTGCAAAGCGGCACCTGATACAACGTGTTGTACCTGCAGTAAGCCGAGGTGCGGGTGGTGAGCCCGCACTGAGGTAAAACCCGAACAAGGGCCCACAAAGCCTGCGTTCATTACCTATGAAGATATGAGACCAGCAGGGGCTTTCCGGGCTGGTACCCGGAAAATCAGCAGGATCCTAGTGGCGTGGTTCAGTCGCTGTATTCGGACTTTTCCAGGTTTGCTGTGGCTCTCGCCGATCAGTCCCCTAATCGAGGGTGACCAAGCATGCAAGAAAGCGTGATGCAGCGCATGTGGGAAAGCGCCCACCTTTCAGGTGGTAACGCTGCATATGTGGAAGAGCTCTACGAGCTCTACCTGCACGACCCTAACGCTGTGCCAGAAGAGTGGCGCACCTACTTCCAGAAGTTGCCCGCCGACGGCAGCACCGCTACCGATGTATCGCACTCGACAATCCGCGACCATTTCGTACTGCTGGCAAAGAACCAGCGCCGCGCCCAACCGGTATCCGCCGGGAGCGTGAGCAGTGAACACGAGAAGAAGCAGGTTGAAGTTCTGCGACTGATCCAGGCCTATCGTATGCGCGGCCATCAGGCTGCCAAGCTCGACCCGTTGGGGTTGTGGCAGCGTCCTGCGCCCGTAGACCTGTCGATCAATCACTACGGCTTGACCAATGCCGATCTTGATACGACCTTCCGTGCCGGCGACCTGTTCATCGGCAAAGAGGAGGCGAGCCTACGCGAGATCTTCGAGGCGCTCCAGAAGACATATTGTCGCACCATTGGCGCCGAGTTCACCCACATCGTCGATTCCGAGCAGCGCAGCTGGTTCCAGCAGCGCCTGGAAAGCGTGCGCGGCCGTCCGGAGTTTTCCGCTGACGTGCAGGCTCACCTGCTCGAGCGCGTGACTGCCGGTGAAGGCCTTGAAAAATACCTGGGCACCAAGTACCCAGGCACCAAGCGTTTCGGCCTTGAGGGCGGCGAAAGCCTGATCCCGATGCTGGACGAGATGATCCAGCGCTCCGGCTCCTACGGCACCAAGGAAGTCGTGATCGGCATGGCCCACCGTGGCCGTCTGAACGTCTTGGTGAACACCTTCGGCAAGAACCCGCGCGAGCTGTTCGACGAGTTCGAAGGCAAGAAGATGAACGAGCTGGGCTCCGGTGACGTGAAGTATCACCAGGGCTTCTCGTCGAACGTGATGACCGCCGGTGGCGAAGTGCACCTGGCCATGGCGTTCAACCCGTCCCACCTGGAAATCGTATCGCCAGTGGTCGAAGGTTCGGTGCGCGCCCGTCAGGACCGCCGCAACGACACCGTTGGTGACAAGGTACTGCCGATCTCGATCCACGGCGACGCAGCGTTCGCCGGCCAGGGCGTGGTCATGGAAACCTTCCAGATGTCGCAGACCCGCGGTTTCAAGACCGGTGGCACCGTGCACATCGTGATCAACAACCAGGTGGGTTTCACCATCAGCAACCCGCTGGACGCGCGCTCTACCGAGTACGCCACCGACGTTGCCAAGATGATCCAGGCGCCGATCCTGCACGTGAACGGCGATGACCCTGAAGCGGTGCTGTTCGTCACCCAGCTGGCGATCGACTACCGCATGCAGTTCAAGCGTGACGTGGTGATCGACCTGGTCTGCTACCGTCGTCGCGGCCACAACGAGGCCGACGAGCCAAACGGTACCCAGCCGCTGATGTATCAGCAAATCAGCAAGCAGCGTACTACCCGTGAGCTGTACGCCGAGGCACTGATCCAGGCCGGCCGCATTGATGCCGAGCGCGCCCAGGCCAAGATCGACGAGTACCGCAACGCGCTGGACAACGGCCTGCACGTTGTGAAGAGCCTGGTCAAGGAGCCGAACCGCGAGCTGTTCGTTGACTGGCGCCCGTACCTGGGCCATGCCTGGACCGCACGTCACGACACCCGTTTCGACCTCAAGACCCTGCAAGACCTGTCGGCCAAGCTGCTGGAAATTCCGGAAGGCTTCGTCGTTCAGCGCCAGGTGTCAAAGATCTACGAAGACCGCCAGAAGATGCAGGCCGGTGGCTTGCCGATCAACTGGGGTTATGCAGAGACCATGGCTTACGCCACCCTGCAGTTCGAAGGTCACCCGATCCGCATGACCGGCCAGGACATCGGCCGTGGCACCTTCTCGCACCGTCACGCGGTGCTGCACAACCAGAAGGACGCCAGCACCTACGTACCGCTGAAGAACCTGTTCCCGAGCCAGCCAATGTTCGAGCTGTACGACTCCTTCCTGTCGGAAGAAGCGGTACTGGCCTTCGAATACGGCTACTCGACCACCACGCCGAACGCGCTGGTGATCTGGGAAGCCCAGTTCGGCGACTTCGCCAACGGTGCGCAAGTGGTGATCGACCAGTTCATCACCAGCGGCGAGCACAAGTGGGGCCGTCTGTGTGGCCTGACCATGCTGCTGCCACACGGTTATGAAGGGCAGGGCCCGGAGCACTCCTCCGCGCGTCTGGAGCGTTACCTGCAGCTGTGCGCCGAGCACAACATCCAGGTGTGCGTACCGACCACCCCGGCTCAGATCTACCACCTGCTGCGTCGTCAGGTCATCCGTCCGCTGCGCAAGCCGCTGATCGTGCTGACGCCAAAGTCGCTGCTGCGCCACAAGCTGGCCATCTCGACCCTGGAAGACCTGGCCGAAGGCTCGTTCCAGACCGTGATCCCGGAAATCGACACCCTCGATCCGGCCAAGGTCGAACGTCTGGTCCTGTGCGGTGGCAAGGTTTACTACGACCTGCTGGAAAAACGCCGTGCCGAAGGCCGCGAAGACATCGCCATCGTGCGTATCGAGCAGCTGTATCCGTTCCCGGAGGACGACCTGGTCGAAATCCTGGCGCCGTACACCAACCTCAAGCATGCGGTCTGGTGTCAGGAAGAGCCGATGAACCAGGGCGCCTGGTACAGCAGCCAGCACCACATGCGCCGTATCCTGGGCCGCCACAACAAGGCGCTGGTCCTGGAATACGCCGGCCGCGACGCTTCTGCCGCGCCAGCCTGTGGTTACGCTTCGAAGCACGCCGAACAGCAGGAAAAACTGCTGCAAGACGCCTTCACTGTCTAACGCCTTCGCGCACCTGAAACCGAATTTAAGGAAACACTGATAATGGCTATCGAGATCAAAGCCCCAACCTTCCCGGAATCGGTTGCCGATGGCACCGTTGCCACCTGGCACAAGCAGCCGGGCGAAGCCGTCAAGCGTGACGAGCTGATCGTCGACATCGAGACCGACAAGGTCGTCCTGGAAGTACTGGCCACCGCCGACGGCGTGCTGGGCGCCATCGTCAAGGGCGAGGGCGACACCGTCCTGTCCGACGAAGTACTGGGTTCGATCGTTGAAGGCGGCGCTGCCGCCGCTGCACCTGCTGCTGCCCCGGCCGCTGCTGCTCCGGCTGCCGCTGCTGCCGATGCTGGCGAAGACGACCCGATCGCTGCGCCGGCCGCGCGCAAGCTGGCTGAAGAAAACGGCATCGACCTGGCTGGCGTTGCAGGCACTGGCAAAGGTGGCCGCATCACCAAGGAAGACGTCGTAGCTGCCGTCGCCAACAAGAAGTCGGCGCCTGCCGCTGCCCCGGCTGCCAAGCCTGCTGCCGCTGCTGCTGCCCCGGTTGTCGTCGCTGCTGGCGACCGCACCGAGAAGCGCGTGCCGATGACCCGCCTGCGTGCCAAGATTGCCGAGCGTCTGGTCGAAGCCCAGTCGAGCATGGCCATGCTGACCACCTTCAACGAAGTGGACATGACCGAAGTCATGGCCCTGCGTTCGAAGTACAAGGACCTGTTCGAGAAGACCCACAACGGCGTACGCCTGGGCTTCATGTCGTTCTTCGTCAAGGCCGCCACCGAAGCCCTGAAGCGCTTCCCGGCTGTCAACGCCTCGATCGACGGCAACGACATCGTCTACCACGGCTACGCCGACGTCGGTGTTGCCGTGTCCAGCGACCGTGGCCTGGTGGTACCGGTACTGCGTAACGCCGAGTCGATGAGCCTGGCTGAAATCGAGAACGGCATCGCCACCTTCGGCAAGAAGGCCCGTGACGGCAAGCTGGCCATCGAAGAGATGACCGGCGGCACCTTCACCATCACCAACGGTGGTACCTTCGGTTCGATGATGTCGACCCCGATCGTCAACCCGCCGCAGGCCGCCATCCTCGGCATGCACAACATCATCCAGCGTCCGATGGCCATCAATGGCCAGGTCGTGATTCGCCCGATGATGTACCTGGCGCTGTCGTACGATCACCGCCTGATCGACGGCAAGGAAGCGGTAACCTTCCTGGTCACCATCAAGAACCTGCTGGAAGATCCGTCTCGCCTGCTGCTGGACATCTAACCCTCTGGCTGCGTACCGTGCCGGCCCTGGCTTCGCAAGAAGCCATGCCGCGCGGTTCGCGGCTTGTAGCTTGTAGCTGATAAGGAATCTTTTATGACCCAGAAATTCGACGTAGTGGTGATTGGTGCAGGTCCTGGCGGCTATGTGGCTGCCATCAAGGCTGCCCAACTTGGTCTGAAGACTGCCTGTATCGAGAAGTACACCGACGCCGAGGGCAAGCTGGCCCTGGGCGGTACCTGCCTGAACGTAGGTTGCATTCCTTCCAAGGCGCTGCTGGACAGCTCCTGGAAATACAAGGAAGCCAAAGAGAGCTTCAATGTCCACGGTATCTCCACGGGCGAAGTGAAGATGGACGTCGCCGCGATGGTTGGCCGCAAGGCTGGCATCGTCAAGAACCTGACCGGTGGCGTTGCCACGCTGTTCAAGGCCAACGGCGTTACTTCGATCCAGGGCCACGGCAAGCTGCTGGCTGGCAAGAAAGTCGAAGTCACCAAGGCTGACGGCACCACCGAAGTCATCGAAGCCGAGAACGTGATCCTGGCTTCCGGCTCGCGCCCGATCGACATTCCGCCGGCTCCAGTCGACCAGAACGTCATCGTCGACTCCACCGGCGCCCTGGAATTCCAGGCCGTACCGAAGCGCCTGGGCGTTATCGGTGCCGGCGTGATCGGCCTGGAGCTGGGCTCGGTCTGGGCTCGCCTGGGTGCTGAAGTCACCGTTCTGGAAGCCCTGGACACCTTCCTGATGGCTGCCGACACCGCCGTGTCGAAAGAAGCCCAGAAGACCCTGACCAAGCAAGGCCTGGACATCAAGCTGGGCGCTCGCGTCACCGGCTCGAAAGTCAACGGCAACGAAGTTGAAGTGACCTACACCAACGCCGAAGGCGAGCAGAAGATCACCTTCGACAAGCTGATCGTTGCGGTCGGCCGTCGCCCTGTAACCACCGACCTGCTGGCGGCCGACAGCGGCGTGACCATCGACGAGCGTGGCTACATCTTCGTCGACGACTACTGCGCTACCAGCGTGCCGGGCGTCTACGCCATCGGTGACGTGGTACGCGGCATGATGCTGGCCCACAAGGCTTCGGAAGAGGGCATCATGGTTGTCGAGCGCATCAAAGGCCACAAGGCCCAGATGAACTACGACCTGATCCCTTCGGTTATCTACACCCACCCGGAAATTGCGTGGGTCGGCAAGACCGAACAGGCCTTGAAGGCCGAAGGCGTTGAGGTTAACGTGGGCACCTTCCCGTTCGCGGCCAGCGGCCGTGCGATGGCAGCCAACGACACCGGTGGTTTCGTCAAGGTCATCGCCGATGCCAAGACCGACCGCGTCCTGGGTGTACACGTGATTGGCCCATCGGCTGCCGAACTGGTGCAGCAGGGTGCAATCGCAATGGAATTCGGCACCAGTGCCGAGGATCTGGGCATGATGGTCTTCAGCCATCCAACCCTGTCCGAAGCGTTGCATGAAGCAGCGCTGGCAGTGAATGGCGGCGCCATTCACGTGGCCAACCGTAAGAAGCGTTAATTATAAGAAACCACGGCGGGCAGCCCGTCGTGAGTCTTGCGTGCATGACTCACCGCGGAACGTCCGCCGGACCGGATCACACGGGAAAACCCGGGGTCAACGGTCACAGGTGGTGCGGCGCCAGTAATGGCGCAGCGCCGAAGCGCAGTACCTAACGAAGACGGTAAAAAGCATGAATCTTCACGAGTATCAGGGTAAGCAGCTGTTCGCTGAATACGGCCTGCCAGTTTCCAAGGGTTTCGCAGTCGATACCCCTGAGCAAGCTGCAGAAGCCTGCGACAAGATCGGCGGGAACGAGTGGGTGGTAAAAGCCCAGGTTCACGCGGGTGGTCGCGGTAAAGCGGGCGGCGTCAAGCTGGTTCGCAGCAAGGAAGACGCCAAGGCGTTCGCTGCACAGTGGTTGGGCAAGAATCTGGTTACCTACCAGACTGATGCCAACGGTCAACCCGTCTCCAAGATTCTGGTCGAATCCTGCACTGACATCGCCAAAGAGCTGTACCTGGGCGCTGTAGTCGATCGTTCGAGCCGCCGTATCGTGTTCATGGCTTCCACCGAAGGTGGCGTGGACATCGAGAAAGTCGCTCACGAAACGCCTGAGAAAATCCTCAAGGCCACCATCGACCCACTGGTCGGCGCTCAGCCGTTCCAGGGTCGCGAGCTGGCATTCCAGCTGGGTCTGGAAGGCAAGCAAGTTCAACAGTTCGCCAAGATCTTCGTGGGCCTGGCCAAGCTGTTCAAGGATCACGACCTGGCGCTGCTGGAAGTGAACCCGCTGGTGATCAAGGCCGACGGCGACCTGCACTGCCTCGATGCCAAGATCAACATCGACGCCAACGCCATGTACCGTCAGCCTAAGCTGAAAACCTTCCACGACCCGTCGCAGGACGACGCCCGTGAAGCCCACGCTGCCAAGTTCGAACTGAACTACGTTGCCCTCGAAGGCAACATCGGCTGCATGGTCAACGGTGCCGGCCTGGCCATGGGTACCATGGACATCGTCAACCTGCACGGCGGCAAACCAGCCAACTTCCTCGACGTTGGCGGCGGTGCTACCAAAGAGCGCGTTACCGAAGCGTTCAAGATCATTCTGTCCGACAGCAATGTCGCGGCCGTTCTGGTCAACATCTTCGGCGGCATCGTTCGCTGCGACATGATTGCCGAAGGCATCATCGGTGCAGTGAAAGAAGTCGGCGTTAAAGTTCCGGTTGTTGTTCGCCTTGAAGGTAACAACGCCGAACTGGGCGCTAAAGTACTGGCAGAAAGCGGTTTGAACATCATTGCGGCAACCAGCCTGACCGACGCTGCTCAACAAGTTGTCAAAGCTGCGGAGGGCAAGTAATGAGCGTCCTGATCAATAAAGACACCAAAGTCATCTGCCAGGGCTTCACCGGCTCGCAGGGTACTTTCCACTCCGAGCAAGCCATCGCCTACGGCACCAAGATGGTCGGCGGCGTAACCCCAGGCAAGGGTGGCACCACCCACCTGGGCCTGCCGGTGTTCAACACCGTCAAGGAAGCCGTGGAAGCTACCGGCGCTGACGCTTCGGTTATCTACGTACCGGCTCCGTTCTGCAAAGACTCGATCCTGGAAGCGGCCTTCGGTGGCATCAAGCTGATCGTGTGCATCACCGAAGGCATTCCTACCCTGGACATGCTGGATGCCAAGGTCAAGTGCGACGAGCTGGGCGTTACCCTGATCGGCCCTAACTGCCCAGGTGTCATCACCCCGGGCGAGTGCAAGATCGGCATCATGCCAGGTCACATCCACCTGCCAGGCAAGGTCGGTATCGTTTCGCGCTCCGGCACCCTGACCTACGAAGCTGTGAAGCAGACCACCGACGCCGGCTTCGGCCAGTCGACCTGCGTCGGCATCGGCGGTGACCCGATCCCGGGCTCCAACTTCATCGACATCCTGAAGCTGTTCCAGGAAGACCCGAAGACCGAAGCGATCGTCATGATCGGTGAGATCGGCGGTTCGGCTGAAGAAGAAGCTGCGGCCTACATCAAGGCCCACGTGACCAAGCCTGTTGTTTCCTACATCGCCGGTGTTACCGCACCTGCGGGCAAGCGCATGGGCCACGCCGGCGCCATCATCTCCGGCGGCAAGGGCACTGCGGACGAGAAGTTCGCCGCCCTGCAGGACGCGGGTGTGAAGACCGTGCGTTCCCTGGCTGACATCGGCAAGGCCCTGGCCGAGCTGACTGGCTGGGAAGCCAAGAAGTAATACTGCTACACCCCCCACGCGCACAGAGGCCACCTTCGGGTGGCCTTTGTCGTTTTAGCGTTGGGCATTTTTGTAAAGGTGGAAAATTCGATAGCCCTCATCAGGTTTTTCCACCAGACATTCGCACTAATTGGCAATAAATTATCGCCCGACACAGATATCCAGACGACAAACATGTACGCACATCGGACAAGCAGCACTGTAACAGTGCGTTTGTTGGGTAAAACGGTTAGTCTACGCGTTCACTCTGTGCCCGCTCCCCAAAAGGGAACGACACGCTAAACGGGTCTGGCCTATAAAGCCGGGCAGCATTTCCCTCACCCATAGGGAAATCCCCTCTCGAATCCCGATTTCAGCAGTGTGGTACTACCTTAAATGAAAGTTCTCAAAGGCCAGGATATCCTGGCGCTTGGCTTTATGACGTTTGCGCTTTTCGTAGGTGCAGGCAATATCATCTTCCCGCCTATCGTCGGTCTGCAGTCTGGCCCGCACGTATGGATGGCGGCCCTGGGCTTCCTGGTGACCGCCGTGGGCCTGCCGGTCATCACCGTGGTCGCCCTGGCCAAGGTCGGCGGCGGCATGGATGCCCTGAGCAGCCCGATTGGCAAATTCTTCGGTGGCCTGCTGGCGGCCGTGTGCTACCTGTCGGTCGGCCCGCTGTTCGCCACCCCGCGCACAGCGACCGTATCGTTCGAAGTGGGTGTTGCGCCGCTGACCGGCGAAAGCCCGCTGGCGCTGTTCATCTACAGCCTGGTGTACTTCCTCGTGGTGCTGGCCGTGTCCATGTACCCAGGCAAGTTGCTCGATACCGTGGGCCGCTTCCTGGCGCCGTTGAAGATCATCGCCCTGGCGGTGCTGGGCATCGCCGCCTTCGCGCTGCCTGCCGGCACCATTGGTGAAGCGCAGCCGGCCTATGCCGCCGCAGCGTTCTCCAAGGGCTTCTCCGATGGTTACCTGACCATGGACACCCTGGGTGCCCTGGTGTTCGGTATCGTCATCGTCAATGCCATCCGTTCGCGCGGTGTCGAGTCGCCGAAGCTGATTACCCGCTACGCCATCATCGCCGGCCTGATCGCCGGTGTCGGCCTGGCGTTGGTGTACGTCAGCCTGTTCCGCCTGGGTGCCACCAGCCACGACATCGCGGCTGACGCCACCAACGGTGCGGCGGTTCTGCATGCCTACGTGCAGCACACCTTCGGTTCGTTGGGTAGCGGCTTCCTGGCCGTGCTGATTGCGCTGGCCTGCCTGGTGACCGCTGTCGGCCTGACCTGCGCCTGCGCCGAGTACTTCAGCCAGATTCTGCCGCTGTCGTACCGGGCACTGGTGGTGCTCCTGGCGGGCTTCTCGCTGTTGATCTCCAACCTGGGCCTGACCAAGCTGATCATGTTCTCGATCCCGGTGCTTACCGCCATCTACCCACCTTGCATCGTCGTGGTTGGCCTGAGCTTCGTGAAGGACCTGTGGAACTCGCCGACCCGCATTCTGGCGCCGGTGATGCTGGTGTCGCTGGTGTTCGGCATGGTTGATGCGATCAAGGGCAGCAGTATTGCCCATGTGCTGCCGGACTTCATGGCGCACCTGCCACTGAGCGACCAAGGCCTGGCCTGGCTGGTGCCTTCGGTGGTGACCCTGGTGGGTGCCGTGGCCTGCGACCGCATGCTCGGCAAGCCGCGCGAAGCGCTGGCCTGATAGTCGAAGCCTGAGGGCAGCACCGGCCACAAGCCAGAAGGGTGCCCGCCAACAGCCCAGACTCGAAAACCCCGTATCCGGAAGGATGCGGGGTTTTTTATTGGCGGCATGAACAGTGCGATTTTCAGGGTGGATGTGTGCCTTTTTCCGCTTGCCAGCGTCGAAACCCGGTCCCTATCCTCTAGGCATCTGGCCCACTCGGGAACCCTGCATGAACTTCATCCAAACCAACTTCAACAACCTGCTGGCCATCGCCTGGTTTGCCTTGTGCTGGGGCGGTTATACCCGTTATGCCATCTGGAAGGGGCGTGACACCGCGTGCCTGGCCAGCGTGCTGCACTTGTACCGTGAAGACTGGATGCGCCGCATGCTGTTGCGCGACAACCGAATCGCCGATGCCAGCGTAATCGGCAACCTTGAGCGCAACGCATCGTTTTTTGCGTCCAGCACGCTGATCATTCTTGCCGGCATCCTTACCGTGCTCGGTGCCTCTGACCGGGCGCTGTCGCTCCTGGCCGACCTGCCGTTGGTGCAACAGACCTCCCAAGGCATGTCGGAGATCAAGTTGCTGTGCCTGGCCACGGTTTTCGTCTACGCCTTCTTCACCTTTAGCTGGTGCATGCGCCAGTACAACTTTGCCGCCGTGCTGGTGGGCTCTGCACCGATGATCGGTGAACGGTTGGTCAATGAGCTGGAGCGCAAGGCCTTTGCCTCACGGGCGGCGCGTGTGCTGTCGCTGGCGGCCAACCAGTTCAACCTGGGGTTGCGCTCGTACTACTTCGGCATGGCCATGTTGAGCTGGTTCATCAGCCCGTGGCTGTTCATGGTCATGAGTGTCGGCGTCGTCTTTATTTTGTACCGCCGCGAGTTCCATTCCGATGTGCTGGATGTGATGGTGTTCACCCCCACGGAAAGTGTGCCTAACGAACCGGGCAGGGAAAGTACCGTGGCGGGCAACTGAAACGTTTAATCTTTAAGTGGCAGGCACAAAAAAACCCGACAGCGTCGGGTTTTTTTGTTTTAGCCAATTACTGCTTGGCGGGTTCTGCCGGAGTAGCAGGGGCAGCTTCAGTCGCCGGAGCGGCTGGGGCGGCTTCTGGAGCCGGAGTAGCCGGAGCGGCTTCTTCAGCAGCCTTCTGCTCGGCTTCAGCCTGATCTTTGGCGGCTTCAGCGTTTTCCTTGGCAGCCTCGTTCATTTTATCCTGAGCTTCACCCATTTTTTCCTGGGCTTGCTCGGCGTGTTGCTGTGCGTCCTGGGCTTTGTCTTCGCTTGCTTTATCGCAAGCGGCCAGGCCCATGGCAGCGGCCAGCATCAGAGCAAAAGCAAAAGGTTTACGCATGGGGGTGTTTCTCCTTGGTGGAATAAGTGACTTGTTCCTTCGAGTGCAACTACGCGGAATAAGTTCCGCGAAGGTTACAGATATATAACGCCCCGTTCTATATAGACTTTTTAACGATTTTATGCCGCTGAGGCAGTACGGGTGGAAACAGCGAATGAGCGATTCAACCTTGATGCCCATGGCCGAGCGTTTTCTCTCGGCGCTTAAACATTGTCAGTTACTGCAGATGCGTGTGGCAAAAGCCGATGCCGATGGCATGACACTGATCATGCCCTGGTCGGCAGCCATTGTCGGCAACCCGCAGACCGGGGCTGTGCATGGCGGTGCCCTGACCACGCTGATGGACACCACCTGCGGCATGGCCACGCTGTGCGTGCTGCCGCGCTTCGAGGTGTGCCCGACACTGGACCTGCGCATCGACTACATGCACCCGGCCGAAGCTGGCAAGGACATCTACGGCCATGCCCAGTGCTACCGGGTGACCCGCGACGTGATCTTCACCCGGGGTACCGCCTACCAGGACGATCCCGAACAGCCGATTTGCCAGGTGGTGGGCACGTTCATGCGCCTGGGGCAGGAGATCAAGGGCGGTATCCGTTTTGGCAATAGCCTGAAGGAGGGCGGGGCATGATTCCACATGCGGTTCGTCAACAGCTCAACGCCGCCCACGCGGTGGGCGACTACGGCCCATTGCTGGCGCTGATCCCTTACGCCGGGCTGATTGGTATCGAATGCGAGCGTCAGGGCGACGACCTGCTGTTCCGCCTGCCGGCCCGCCCGGACAACATCGGCAACCCGTTGCTGCCCGCCATCCATGGTGGTGTGATTGCGGGGTTCATGGAGCTGTCTGCGGCTTTGTACCTGTTGATCTACAGCGAAAGTGCGAGCATCCCGAAAATCATCGATTTCTCCATCGACTACCTGCGAGCCGGGCTTTTTCGCGATACTTACGCCCGGTGCCAGCTATGGCGCCAAGGGCGACGGGTGACGAATGTCGCCATTACCGCCTGGCAGGGCGACAGGCAATCGCCCATTGCCACGGCCCGCGCGCATTTCAAGATCGAACCGGAAAAGCCCTTGAAATCATCCGGGCAGCCCCCATCTGAATGACATCCGCCGCTAACGCAGGCCGAACTGGCCGCCAGGCGCCCACTACCCTCAGATCGGAGTTTCGAAGACCATGACTGTGGAAACACAAAAGGAAACGTTGGGCTTCCAGACCGAGGTAAAGCAACTGCTGCACCTCATGATTCACTCGCTGTACTCGAACAAGGAAATCTTCCTGCGGGAGCTGATTTCCAACGCCTCCGACGCGGCCGACAAGCTGCGCTTCGAAGCCCTGGCCAAGCCAGAACTGCTTGAAGGCGACGCCGATCTGAAGATTCGCCTGAGCTTCGACAAGGACGCCGGTACCGTCACCCTCGAAGACAACGGCATCGGCATGAGCCGTGAAGACGTCATCGCCCACCTGGGTACCATTGCCAAGTCCGGCACTGCCGACTTCATGAAGAACCTCACCGGTGACCAGAAGAAGGACTCGCACCTGATCGGTCAGTTCGGCGTGGGCTTCTACTCCGCGTTCATCGTGGCCGACAAGGTCGACGTGTACAGCCGCCGTGCCGGTCAGCCAGCCGCAGAAGGTGTGCACTGGTCGTCGAAAGGCGAGGGCGAGTTTGAAGTCGCTACCATCGACAAGCCACAGCGCGGCACCCGCATCGTCCTGCACCTGAAGCAGGAAGAAAAAGAGTTCGCCGATGGCTGGCGCCTGCGCAACGTGGTCAAGAAGTACTCCGACCACATCGCCCTGCCTATCCAGCTGCCGAAAGAAGAACCAGCCGCCGAAGGCGAAGAACAGCCGGCTGAAGCGTGGGAAACCGTCAACCGTGCCAGCGCGCTGTGGACCCGTTCGCGCACCGAGGTGAAGGACGAGGAGTACCAGGAGTTCTACAAGCACATCGGTCATGACTTCGAAAACCCACTGGCCTGGAGCCACAACAAGGTTGAAGGCAAGCTCGAATACAATTCGCTGCTGTATGTGCCGGCCCGCGCGCCGTTCGACCTGTACCAGCGCGAAGCACCGCGTGGCCTGAAGCTGTACGTGCAGCGTGTGTTCATCATGGACCAGGCCGAGTCGTTCCTGCCGCTGTACCTGCGCTTCATCAAGGGCGTGGTCGACTCCAACGACCTGTCGCTGAACGTGTCGCGTGAAATCCTGCAGAAAGACCCGATCATCGACTCGATGAAGACCGCGCTGACCAAGCGCGTGCTCGACATGCTGGAAAAACTGGCGAAGAACGAGCCCGAGCAGTACAAAGGCTTCTGGAAGAACTTCGGCCAGGTGCTGAAGGAAGGCCCGGCCGAAGACTTCGCCAACAAGGAGAAAATCGCCAGCCTGCTGCGCTTTGCCTCCACCCAGGACGACAGTGGCGAGCAGAGCGTCGCCCTGGCCGAGTACCTGGCCCGCGCCAAGGAAGGCCAGGACAAGATCTACTACCTCACCGGCGAGTCGTATGCGCAGGTCAAGAACAGCCCGCACCTGGAGGTCTTCCGCAAGAAAGGCATCGAAGTGCTGCTGCTGACCGACCGCATTGACGAGTGGCTGATGAGCTACCTCAACGAGTTCGACGGCAAGGCCTTTGTCGACGTCGCCCGTGGCGACCTGGACCTGGGCAAGCTGGATTCGGAAGAAGACAAGAAAGCCCAGGAAGAAGTGGCCAAGGACAAGGAAGGCCTGGTCGAGCGCCTGAAAGGCGCGCTGGGTGACAGCGTGGCTGAAGTGCGCGTGTCGCACCGCCTGACCGACTCCCCAGCGATTCTGGCCATAGGCGAGCAGGACCTGGGCCTGCAGATGCGTCAGATTCTGGAGGCCAGCGGGCAGAAGGTGCCGGAATCCAAGCCGATCTTCGAGTTCAACCCGACCCACCCGCTGATCGAAAAGCTGGACAACGAGCAGAGTGAAGACCGTTTTGCCGAGCTGTCGCACATCCTGTTCGATCAAGCGGCCCTGGCGGCCGGCGATAGCCTGAAGGACCCGGCGGCCTACGTTCGTCGCCTGAACAAGCTGCTGGTCGAGCTGTCTGCTTGAGTTGATGCTTGGGAAAGCCCGCTTCGGCGGGCTTTTTTCATGGCGGGCTTTTTAGAATACGTGCCTAAGGAGTGCTTGATGAGCAAGGTAATCGTCGAATCGCTGGTTTATCACCTGTCCGGCAAAACCTACGAAAGCCGCCTGGTCTATGAGCCAGGGGCGCTGGGCCGTCCAGGCCTGGTGATGGCGCCGAACTGGATGGGCATTGGCGAAGGGGCTGAGCGCATTGCCAAGGAAGTGGCCGAGAAAGGCTATGTGGTGCTGATAGCCGACCTGTACGGGCAGTCGGTGCGCCCGTCTAACGCCGACGAGGCTGGCGCGGCGATGATGCCGCTGAAGAACGACCGGGGCGAACTGCGCAAGCGCATGCAGGAAGCCCTGGCGCAGCTGTTGGGGCAGTCCAAGGCGCTGCTGGAGCCAGGCAAGGTCGGCACGTTTGGCTTCTGCTTTGGTGGCTGCTGTGCGCTGGAGCTGGCCCGTACCGGCGCCGATTTGCGTGCGGCGGTGTCGTTCCATGGCACGCTGGATACGCCAAACCCGGAGGATGCCAAACGCATCAAGGGCTCGGTGCTGGTGTTGCATGGGGCTTCCGACCCGCTGGTGCCGAAGGAGCAGTTGCCGGCGTTTGAGGAGGAGATGAACGCGGCCAAGGTGGATTGGCAGTTGCTAAGCTATGGCGGGGCGGTGCACTCGTTTACCGACCCGAGTGCCAATGTGCCGGGCAAGATGCAGTATGACCGGCGCACCTCAGAGCGGGCGTTCCGTTCGATGCACAATCTGCTGGCAGAAGTGTTCCAGCGCTGACTGTGATTTGGGGCCGCAAAGCGGCCCCAATTACCTAGGCAACTCGATTCTTGAGGTTTCCCCCGGCACCACCGGCCAATCCCCCGCCGCCCACCTTGCCCTGGCCCGCTCGATCAGCTCCGGGTCACTGGCCACGAAATTCCAGTTCATTCGCCGCGGTCCATCCAAAGGCTCGCCGCCAATCAGCATCAGCTGGCACTCTTCCTCTGCATAGAGCACCACCTCTTCGCCTTCCGGCAGCACCACCAGGCTGCACGGCTCCACGTCTTCATCGTTCAACAGCAGCTCACCATCCAGCAGATACAGCGCTCGTTGCGCATGCTCGGTCGGTACCAGCAACGTCGTAGCCGCCTGCATCCGCACATGCGCATAAAGGGTAGGAGACAGCACCGGCACCGGTGATTCCAGGCAGAACCCGCTACCGGCAATCATGCAAATGCGCACCCCCAGGTTTTCACTGACCGGCAGGCTCGCCGCCGGGTGATGGCTATAGCTTGCCGCGCCTTGTTCATGTTCACGCGGCGAGGCCAGCCATACCTGCAAGCCATGCAGGCGCGAGCCATGAGCCAGGGCGTCGTCGGGCGTACGCTCCACGTGGGCCACGCCGCTGCCAGCCGTCATCCAGCTGACATCGCCGGGCAGCACCCGCTGCGCTGAGCCGAGGCTGTCCTTGTGCAGGATCGCGCCCTCGAACAGGTAGGTCAGGGTCGACAGGCCGATATGCGGGTGCTGGCGGATGTCCATGCCATGCCCTGGGGCATAGTCGGTTTCCAGCATGTGGTCAAAAAACACGAACGGTCCGACGCTGCGGCACTGGGCCGTTGGCAGCGGGCGCAGGATCGGCTGGCCCTCGACCGATTCGGCGCGCGGGCGGATGATCAGGGGGCTGCTCATGGGGTGGGCTCCAGGCGAAGTGGAAATGCCTCCAGCATAGCGGTTTGCCCGCTTCGGCTGAACCGTCTCGCTTAACGGCCGGTCTACTGTTTTCGCCCCCTTGGAAGGAAGCTGCCCATGATTGCCAAAGCGCTGGCCTGCGTGTTGTTGACTGGCTGGCTGTGCCAGGCGGCGCAGGCGCGCGACTACCGCTACAGCGATGCCCACTTGCACTACGTCGACTTCTTCCAGGAAAGCGAAGGCATGGCGGCATTGATCAAGGCCATGGATGCTGCCGGTATCGAGCAGTCGATGATTTCCGGCATACCAGTGGCCAAGAAGTGGCATGAGGACGAGCCCAAACGCCCGCGCTATTACGCCGGTGACGATGCCGATGCCTATTGGTACAGTGCGACCGATACCTATGTGGCCGCAGCCCTGCAGCCATTGCCGGAAGCGCAGCGTAAGCGCTTTCATCCGTTTCTGACGGGCTTCAACCCGGTAGACAAGAACGCAGTCAGCCACATCGAGCGGATGCTCGACCTGTACCCGGGGTTGTGGCAGGGCATTGGCGAGGTGTTCACCCGGCACGACGACCTGACAGCGCTGACCAGTGGCGACACGCCGCGCGCCAACAACGAAGCCATGACGCGTATCTACCACCTGGCGGCCGAGCGTGACCTGCCGGTGTTGCTGCATTCCAACATTACCTCCAAGCGCGAGCGCAACCCGTTGTACCTGGCGGAAATCGAAGAGCCGCTGCGTAATCACCCGCACACGCGGTTTATCTGGGCGCACGCCGGCAGCAGCATGGAGATACACCGGCACCAGACGCAGATGGACTTTCTGCTGCCGGTGCTGACGCGGCTGCTGGAGGACTACCCGAACCTGTATGTGGACCTGTCGTGGAGTGTGCTGGAGCCGTATCTGCTGGACGACCAAGGCGTGCCGCGCAAGGAATGGGTGGCGTTGGTGGAACAGTACCCGGAGCGTTTCATGCTGGGGTCGGACGTGGTGGGGCGGTTTGGCAGCCTGGGGGAGCAGATGCACGGGTTCCGGCCGTTTCTGGATGCCTTGCCGGAGGCGGTGGCCAACAAAGTGGCGCGGGATAATTTTCTCGCGGTGTTGCCCAAGGTTCACCGATAGCCTGTGCCGGCCCTTTCGCGGGTGAACCCGCTCCCACAGGGTCCCCACAGTTCTTGAGGGCTGTGCAGTACCTGTGGGAGCGGGTTTACCCGCGAAGAGGCCGGTACAGGCAACACAAATAAAAACGCCCCGAACCAGTCGGGGCGTTTTCGATTACCGCATCAGCGTCTTACTTGCCTTCCCAGCGCTTGAGCACCAGGGTGGCGTTGGTGCCGCCGAAGCCGAAGCTGTTGCTCATGACCGTGTCGATCTTGGCGTTTTCTTCGGTTTTGCGCAGGATCGGCAGGTCGGCGACCTCCGGGTCCAGCTCGTCGATGTTGGCGGAACCGGCGATGAAGTTGTTTTCCATCATCAGCAGGCAGTAGATCGCCTCGTGTACGCCAGCGGCGCCCAGCGAGTGGCCCGACAGGCTCTTCGTCGAGCTGATCTTCGGTGCCTTGTCGCCGAACACGGCGCGAACGCCCTTGATCTCGGCAACGTCACCGACCGGGGTCGAGGTGCCGTGGGTGTTCAGGTAGTCGATCGGGGTGTCGACGGTGGACAGTGCCTGCTGCATGCAGCGGATGGCACCTTCGCCACTCGGGGCAACCATGTCGTAGCCGTCGGAGGTGGCGCCGTAGCCAACGATTTCGGCGTAGATCTTGGCGCCACGGGCCAGGGCGTGTTCCAGCTCCTCGACCACCACCATGCCGCCACCGCCAGCGATGACGAAGCCATCACGGTCGGCGTCGTAGGCGCGCGAGGCCAGTTCCGGGGTTTCGTTGCGCTTGGTCGACAGAGCGCCCATGGCATCGAAGAGGAACGACTGGCTCCAGTGCTCTTCTTCACCGCCACCGGCGAAGACGATGTCTTGCTTGCCCCACTGGATCTGCTCCAGCGCGGTACCGATGCAGTGAGCCGAAGTGGCGCAGGCCGACGAGATCGAGTAGTTGATGCCCTTGATCTTGAACGGGGTGGCCAGGCACGCCGAAACGGTGCTGCCCATGGTGCGGGTAACGCGGTATGGGCCGACGCGCTTGACGCCTTTCTCGCGCAGGGTGTCCAGCGCTTCCATCTGGTTCAGGGTCGACGCGCCGCCAGAGCCAGCTACCAGGCCGGTACGCGGGCTGGAAACCTGCTCTTCGGTCAGACCGGCGTCCTTGATCGCGTCCTGCATCGCCAGGTAGGCGTAGGCAGCAGCGTGGCCGACGAAACGGTAGACCTTGCGGTCGATCAGTTCTTCGAGGTTGAGGTCGATGGACCCGGAAACCTGGCTACGCAGCCCCATTTCCTTGTATTCCGGGTTGTAACGGATACCCGGACGGCTGTTGCGCAGGTTTTCGGTGACGGTAGCTTTGTCATTGCCCAGGCACGACACGATGCCCAGACCAGTGATAACGACGCGGCGCATGCGAATAACCCTTAGAAATTGTCAGTGGAGGTGAACACGCCGACCCGCAGGCCTTCGGCAGTGTAGATCTCGCGGCCGTCGACGCTGACCGAGCCATCGGCGATGGCCATGTTCAGCTTGCCCTTCAGGACGCGCTTGATGTGAATGTTGTAGGTGACTTTCTTGGCAGCAGGCAATACCTGGCCAAAGAATTTCACTTCACCCGAACCCAGGGCACGACCGCGGCCTGGCAGGCCCTGCCAGCCGAGGAAGAAGCCCACCAGCTGCCACATGGCGTCGAGGCCCAGGCAGCCCGGCATGACCGGGTCGCCTTCGAAGTGGCAGGCGAAGAACCACAGGTCCGGGTTGATATCCAGCTCGGCGACCAATTCACCTTTGCCGTACTTGCCGCCTTCTTCGCTGATATGGGTGATGCGATCGACCATCAGCATGTTCGGCGCGGGCAGTTGCGCATTACCTGGGCCGAACAGCTCACCGCGACTGCAGCGCAGCAGGTCTTCCCGAGTAAAGGCGTGTTGTTTGGTCATGCGAGCTCCTCAATAACCCCCTGTGGCAGGGGATGAACCTTCCCGGCCGGCCCGATACGCAACGCGTTCGGGGCGGCAGCCTACAGGTAGACTATTGCGTTGTGGTGAAAGTCACAGCGCACCTGGTGAAAGAAGTACAGGTGTGCACTGAAACGTCTATTTTCAGGTCCGATGAAGGTCCTGTCCAGTGTTTAAGACTGCCGCACTTTAGCATTTATCGCCAGTCGCGGTTGTCCGACCAGGCAACCAGCGCTGCAACACCCGTTGCAGTTCGGTGCGGCGCAAGGGTTTGCTCAGGTAGTCGTCCATGCCGGCGGCCATGCAACGCTCCCGATCGCCCTGCAAGGCATTGGCGGTCAAGGCGATGATCGGTAGCCCGGTGCCGTTGGGCAACTGCCGGATGCGCCGGGTGGCTTCATAGCCGTCCAGGTGCGGCAGGCGGCAATCCATCAGCACGGCGGCAAAGCGTTGCCGGCCGACCAGGTCGACCGCCTCTAGGCCATCCTCGGCGGTGCATACGGCCATCCCCAGGCTGCGCAACATGGCCTCGATGACACTCTGGTTGACCGGATTGTCTTCTACCAGCAGTACCTGGTCACTGTCGGTAACCGGCGTTGGTGCAGCCATTGGCGGCGCGAGCGGGACGGGGGCAGGGCTGGCAAGTGCCAGCGGCATCTCCAGGGTAAAGGTCGAACCCAGGCCTTCGCGGCTCTCCCCGCGCAGCTTGCCGCCCATGCGCTCGGCCAGGGTACGGGCGATCGACAGCCCCAACCCGGTGCCGCCATAACGGCGGGAAATCGAGCTGTCGGCCTGCTGGAAGGCGACGAACATCATTTCCAGCCGGGCACTGTCAATGCCGATGCCCGTGTCGCGCACGCTACAGGTCAGCCAGATCAATTGCCGGTCAAGCACCTTCCAGCGTGCTTCGACCTGCACCTGGCCCCGCTCGGTGAACTTCAGGGCGTTGCCCACCAGGTTCAGCAGGATCTGGCGGATGCGTGTGGGGTCACCGTTCACCTGCAGTTGCTTGATACCGGCAGGCAGTTGCAGGTGCAGGCCCAGGCCGCGCTGTTGGGCGCTGTGCTGGAACGACTGGACACTGCTGGTGATCAGTTCACCCAGGTTGAAGTCGATGTGTTCCAGTTGCAGCGCGGCGCGTTCGATGCGCGAGAAATCGAGGATGTCGTTGATGACCTTCAACAGATGCCCGGTGGACTCGCTGGCGACCGCCGTGTAATCGGCCTGTTCGGTGCTTAGCGATGTGGTCTCCAGCAGCTGCAGCATACCCAGCACGCCATTCATCGGCGTGCGCAGCTCGTGGCTCATCATCGCCAGGAAGTCGGATTTGGCGCGGTTGGCCTGCTCGGCCTCCTCACGGGCCTGAATCAGCTCGGCAATGGCCTGCTTCTGTTCATCGCTGGCCTTTTCCAGGGCGCTGGCCAGGTTGTTGATGTGGCGTGCCAGGTGGCCCAGTTCGCTGTCATCGACCACCGGCAAGGGGGTGTTGTACTCACCTTGCTGAATGGCCTTTACCGCATGGCCCATGTCGCTGATAGGCTTGGCCAGGCTCAGGGCCAGGCGGCGCGCCAGCAAAAAGGTGAACAGCAGCGCGAACAGCGCCAGGATGCCGGCTTTGATCACGATCTCCTGCTGGCGCTGGCTGAAGGCGTCATCGGACATACCAACGATGACCCGCCCCAGGTAGTCGTCACCGATAGCGGGGGTGGTGGCTTTGCCCTGTTGCAGGAAGTCGGTGTCCAGGCGGATTTGCTGCAGGCGGATGGGGGCCTGGAACACTTCAACCTGTTGCGCGCGGTTGGCGCTTTCGTCGGACTGCTCGACGTACACCAGAATGTGGTTGCGGCTGTCCTGCACTTCCAGAAAGCGGACGTGCGGGATGCTGAGGGTGGCCCGCATCAGTCCTTCGAGCACTTCGTTGTTGCCCGAAATCACCCCGTACTCTGATGCCGGTGCCAGCTGATTGGCGATCAGTTGCCCGGTGTGATTGAGCTCCTGGCGCAAGTCCTGGATGCGCACGAAGGTAAAGAAGCTGATCAACAGCAAGGTCAGCAGCAGGGCAGGGCCCAGGCTGATGATCTGGGTGCGGGTGTGGATATCCCAGCTCAGGCGCTTGCTCATGGGGTGGGCTCTCCTGCGGCCAGGGCTTTGGCAGCGGCGTTCGGATCGATCGGTTCAAGGCCCAGGGCGCGGGCCACCTGCTGGTTGCCACTGACGCCGTAGCGCGCCGGGTACAGGCTGCGTGGCCAGCGCGCTGGCGGCTGGTCGAGCAGCTGGTCGAGCTCCGCCAGCCAGTCGTCCTGATCGCTGTAGGTGCTGGCCAGGGCGCCGGCCCGCACAAACCCGGCGTTCGGGCCGATCAATGCCATTTGCCGGCCATAGCTGCTCAGCAGCAGGTTTTTCGCCGTCTTGGAGTTGTACAGGTTGGGGTCGTCCAGGGCCAGCAGCACATCGCTGTTGCCCAGCAGGTGCTGCAACGGCCGGCTGTCCCGTGGGTCGGACCAGTCCTGGGCAATGATCTCCAAGCCCATCGGGCGGGCAGCATGGCGCAGCTCGTCGAGCAAGAAACTGCTGTGTTCACCGTACAGCACGCCAATGCGCTGGGCCTGCGGCAACAAGTAGCGCGTCAGGCGTAATTGCCGGCCCAGCGGCGCGTCGCTCCACAACAAGGTAAGGAACGCAGGGCGCGACTTTCCCAGGCGCTGTTCAGCCTGTACCCGGCTGACCCGCATGGCCAGGGCCGGTGGGCCGGCGTTTTCACCCAGGCGCCACTCCAGCGCGGCGCTGTCGAGCAGAATCAGGCGCTGGTCCGCTTTGAGCTTGCTCGGGCGCGGCAGCTCGGCAGTGGTCAGAAAATGCACATGGTCATGCGGTCGGCGGCTTTCCAGCGCCGCGACAAAACTGCGGATGCCGGGCTGATCCTCAGCCCCTACCAGCAGGATCTCACTGGCCGACAATGGCCCGAGCGGCCACAGGCACAGCAGCAGGCGCAGCAACACGGCCATCAGAACTCCAGCTCCGCGCTGACGCTCAGGCGGTGGCGGCTGTCGTAGCGGTTCTGGATTGCCGTGGTGGGTTCATCGTCCAGCCGCTGCTGCCACAGCGCCGCCAGCTCCAGGTTACTGCCATGCACCCGAAAGCGCTTGGCCAGGCGTAGGTCCAGGCGCTCGTAGCGGTACTGGTTGAGTGCATCGTCACCGTAGTAGAACAGCGCGCTCGACCAGCCCGCCCCCCATTCGCGCATCCATCCGGCCGAGCCGCTGTTGTGGGCGCTGAGGCGGCGGTCGTCGGGGTTGCTGGCCCAGGCATCGACGTAGGCGTAGGTCAGGCGCAGGCGATCGCGCAGGGTGGGGCGCCAGTCCAGTTGTGCTTCGCTGCCACTGAAACGGGCCTTGTTGGCGTTGCTAGCGATGTACTGGTTGTTCTTCAAGGGCTCGCTGATCATTCCCGTGATTTCGTCGTAGAACAGCTTTACATCCATGCTCAGGTCGATGTCGCTGAAGTAGCCGTTGTAGCCGAGCTCGCGCGAGCGCATGCGCTCCTGTTCGAGGTCGCCGGGGCCACGGGTCTTGACGAAGTACTCGCCATTCTGCAGACCAAATGCATTGGGGGTGAGGTTCTTGACCGTGTAGCTCCAGTTGACGTTGTTCTCGAACATGTCGGGTGAGCGCACGGCCTCGGAATACACGGCGCGCAGGCCATGGCGCGGGGTGATCAGGTAGTTGACCGCCACGCGCGGGGTCAGCGAGCTGCCAGACAGGCGAGAGTCTTCGAGCATAGCTCCGCCCTGCAGGATCCAGTGTTCGTCGGCGCGCCATTCCAGCTGGCCGAACAGGCGCCAGGTCTGGTCGTCGAGGCTGCCGTTGAAGTAAGTCTGCGAGTCGGCCCGGTCATAACGGTAGTTTATGCCGCTGAGCAGGCGCAGGCTGTCGGTCAGGCTCAGGGTGTCCTGGATTTCCAGGTCGTAGCGGGTTTCACGGGTGCTCTGGTCCACGTCGCCGCAGACCACATGACTACCACCCTGTTCGTTCCATTGATCCTTGATGGCATCGACCAGGGCCTGCTCTTGTGGGTTGTTGCTGGAAGGTGGGTTGTTGGCGCCGCGCGCTACCAGCTCGGCGAAATTGGGGTTCATCTGCCAAAGCTGGGTCAGTTCGGGGCTGAATGACAGCGCTGCATCGCAGGCACGCCAGACCTGCTGACGGTCGAAGTGCTGCGCCGAGCCCTGAACATACAGGCTGTGCTCAGGGTTGAAGTCGATGCTCCAGCGCACCGAGCCCGCGTAGTCCTTGGCATTGACGTCAGCGTTGTCACCTTGCTGGGTGACATAGGGGAAGACCGGCTTATAGGTATAAGGCCGCTGGTTGCTGCCTTCCTTCGCCGCCAGTTGCCACTCCAGGGTCTGGTCCACTGCAAGGTTGTGGCTGGCGCTGAGGTTGAAGCGGGTAAGCCGGCGGCTGTCGCGGTAGTCCTGGCCAAACTGGTTTTCGTCGAAACCATCGTCCTGCTGGCCGGACAGCGACAGGCGTATGTCGCCGCCGTCCCAGCCAAAGCCGTGGCTGGCGTAGAAGTCGTTGATGCCATCCTGGCCGCGGGTCACCTTCAGCCGCGTGCCATGGCTGTCGGCAGGGTTGCGGGTGAGAATGTTGACCACCGCCATCAGCGCGTTGGCGCCGTAGCTGACGGTGTTCGGGCCGCGGAACACTTCGATGCGCTCGATATCCTCCATGGCCAGAGGGATGTCGCTCCAGTCCACGGTGGCCAGGCCCGCGCGGTACACCGAGCGGCCATCGATCAGTACCTGCATGCGGCGTGCGTCGTTGACGTTGCTGCCGTGGTAGTTGACCGTGGGTTGGTTACCGGCACCGTAGCCAATCATCATGCCCGGCACCAGGCGCAGTAATTCGGGGATGTCGCGGGCGCCACTGGCACGGATCAGCTCGCTGTCGAGCACGGTCATGCTACCCGGGACTGCCGCCGGGGATTGTTTGAGGCGTGTGGCAGTCAGAACCTGGGGCAGATCGGTGTTGTCAATGAACAGGTCGTCGGCCACAGCCGGGCTGCCGAGCAGAGCGGTCAGCATGAGCATGGGCAGGCGCGGGTACGGGGGCGTGCCAGGGAACACGGGGCGGCCTTGTATCAGGATTGAAACAGGCATGGTAACTGACCGTGGCGCATTTGCCAGTGACCTGCATGAGCGAGCCGGCCCCTTTCGCGGGAACAGAGACTGGTTCTGTCGCAGGCGAGCCGTATAATGGCGGGGTCGCCACTTAATTTTTGGCTTTAACGGATTGGATATGACTGAACAGCAACCTGTTGCAGTTCTGGGAGGCGGCAGCTTTGGCACCGCCGTGGCGAACCTGCTGGCGGAAAACGGTGTGCCGGTGCGTCAATGGATGCGCGACCCGGCGCAAGCCGAGGCCATGCGCGTCAATCGAGAGAATCCGCGCTACCTCAAGGGCATCCGGCTGCATGATGGCGTCGAGCCGGTCAATGACCTGCTGGCGACCTTGCAGGCCAGCGAGCTGATTTTCGTTGCCCTGCCGTCGAGCGCCCTGCGCAGCGTGCTGGCGCCCCATGCCGAGTTGCTGCGTGGCAAGGGCCTGGTCAGCCTGACCAAGGGCATCGAAGCGCAAAGCTTCAAGCTGATGAGCCAGATACTCGAAGAAATTGCCCCCGAAGCGCGTATTGGCGTGTTATCGGGCCCTAACCTTGCCCGAGAAATCGCCGAGCACGCGCTGACTGCAACGGTGGTCGCCAGCGAGGACGAGAAACTCTGCAAGCAGGTGCAGGCTGTGCTGCATGGGCGCACGTTCCGTGTCTACGCCAGCGCTGACCGCTTTGGTGTCGAGCTGGGTGGTGCGTTGAAAAACGTCTACGCCATCATCGCCGGTATGGCCGTTGCGCTGGGCATGGGCGAGAACACCAAGAGCATGCTGATTACCCGTGCCTTGGCCGAAATGACCCGCTTTGCCGTCAGCCAGGGGGCCAACCCCATGACCTTCCTCGGCCTGGCCGGTGTCGGTGACCTGATCGTCACCTGCTCCTCGCCCAAGAGCCGCAACTATCAGGTTGGCTACGCGCTGGGGCAGGGCCAAAGCCTGGATGAGGCGGTCAACCGCCTGGGCGAGGTGGCCGAAGGCGTCAACACCATCAAGGTGCTCAAGGCCAAGGCCCAGGAAGTGCAGGTCTACATGCCGCTGGTGGCGGGCCTGCATGCCATCCTGTTCGAAGGGCGCACGCTGAACCAGGTGATCGAGCACCTGATGCGCGCCGAACCCAAGACCGATGTCGATTTCATTTCCATCAGCGGTTTCAACTGAGCCTTTGGCGGCTCTGACACGAGCAAGGAGCGACACATGAACGATACGCCCGAACGCGCCCAGCGCGAGTCGATCATCCTGCGGGTGCTGTGGATGCTGGTGTTCCTGGTGGTCTGGCAACTGGCTGAACTGTTGTTGGGCGGGCTGGTGCTGGTGCAGCTGATCTACCGTCTGGTGTACGGCGCACCCAGCGCCAGCCTGATGAACTTCGGCGACAGCCTGAGCCAGTTCCTGGCACAGATCGGCCGCTTTGGTAGCTTCCACAGCGACCAGAAGCCATGGCCATTCTCTGACTGGCCTGCGCCGCGCGCGCCGGAAGGTGAAGCCGCGCATGCCGTGGCGCCGGCCCCGCACCCGGTGCGTGACGAGGAACCCAAGCTGTGAAACTGTGGGTACTGCGCCACGGTGAAGCGGAGTCACAGGCCAACACAGATGCCGAACGCCGTTTGACTGCCCATGGCCGCGAGCAGGTGCTGCACAGCGCTGCTCGCCTGCTCGGGCAGCCGTTGCAGGCAATTATTGCCAGCCCCTACGTGCGCGCCCAGCAAACGGCGGCGCTGGTGCATGACACGCTGGGCTTCGGCGAGCCGGTGCGTACCGTGCCCTGGCTGACCCCGGAAAGTGACGTGCAGCAGGTGATCGGTGAAATCGAGCGGCTGGGCCTGGAGCATGTACTGCTGGTCAGCCACCAGCCGCTGGTGGGGACCTTGGTCGGGGTGTTGGAACAGGGTCACAAGCAGCAACCGGCAGCCATGAGCACTGCAAGCCTAGCCGAGTTGGAAGGGGATTGGCCGCTTGCTGGGCTGATGACGCTGCGGGCGATCAATTCGCCGGCTTGATACCCGGGACGCAAAGCGCCCCGGGTTATCTGGAAGGCAACTGGCATTTTTGCCAGTTGTCGCGTTTGACGGCGCCTTGCTAGCGTTGCCCAAAAGCAATCAGGCAGGGAGCAGTGGATGAGCGGTGAGATGTGGGAGCTGTTGAGCTCCCTGGACCTGCAACCCACCATCAACCAGGTTGACCGGGGCGCCTCTCTCGACTTTGCCCGCTACAGCCTTCTACGCGAATCGGCCGATGCCAAGCTTTACCATCTGATGCACCGGGTGATGGGCAATCCCGATCTGGAGCCCGGCGCCAGGCAACAAAGCGAGCACGACCTACGCACCCTGCAGGATGCCTGCCTGCGAGTCTCTCACCTGCTACAAACCAGTTGTCTGGCCCTGCGCCGCCTGCAACTCGACCACCAGGACCAGCGCCTGGCCCGCGAAGCGCTGGAAAGCCAGTTGGTCTACATGCAAGCCTGCCTTCGCCGTTCACTGGCCAGTTTCGACCGGTCGGCGTGACCTGATAGCCCTCGCCGATGACCTTTCCGGACGTTGCCGAACGTGGCGCCGATGCCGACAATGAGCCATCATCCTCCGTCCGGACCAGGCGCCATGCCGCAGCAGATCTTCTTCGCCCATGCCAACGGTTTCCCCTCGGCTACCTATGGCAAGCTGTTCGCCGCCCTGGCGCCGGACTACCAGGTGCAGCACCTGGCCCAGCATGGGCACGACCCACGCTTTCCTGTGAATGACAACTGGCAGAGCCTGGTCGATGAACTGTTGCACCACCTGGCGCAACAGGACCAGCCGGTCTGGGGGGGCGGCCACTCGTTGGGTGGCGTATTGCACCTGCATGCTGCCTTGCGCTGCCCCGAGTACTACCGTGGTGTGGTGATGCTCGACTCGCCGGTACTCACCCGCGCCGATCAATGGCTGCTGCGCACCGCCAAGCGTTTTGGCTTCATCGACCGTATCACACCGGCCGGGCGCACGCTGGGGCGCCGCGAAACGTTCAATGACCGCGACAGCGCCCGGGACTATTTCGCCGGCAAGTCACTGTTCCGCCATTTCGATCCCGACTGCCTCGACGCCTATGTCGAACACGGCTTGCAGGCGGCAGAGCAGGGCCTGCAGCTACGCTTCGACCCGGCTACCGAAATCAGCATCTACCGCAGCATCCCGCATACCAGCCCGGCGCCCGCGCGGCAGTTGCAGGTGCCGCTGGCCATGGTGCGCGGCGACCGTAGCAATGTCATTCGCCGCCACCACACCCTGGCCGTACGGGGCATGCCCCAGGGTGAATACCACAGCGTGCCGGGCGGGCACATGTTCCCGCTGGAGCGCCCTGCAGACACCGCCAGCCTGATCAAGGGCCTGTTCGACCGCTGGAGTCAGGCATGAGCGCACACGTCGAAGAAATCCGCCTGAGCCTGGGCCATATCGAGCTGGCCGCGCACCTGTTCGGCCCCGAGGACGGGCTGCCGGCGATTGCCTTGCATGGCTGGCTGGACAACGCCAACAGCTTCGCCCGCCTGGCACCGCAGCTAAAAGGGCTGCGCATCGTCGCCCTGGACCTGGCCGGGCATGGTTACTCCGAACACCGCCCGCCTGGCGCCGGTTATGCCTTGGCCGACTATGCCCATGATGTGCTGCGGGTGGCCGAGCAGCTCGGTTGGCAGCGTTTTGCACTGTTGGGGCATTCGCTTGGGGCCATCATTTCGGTGCAGCTGGCTGGCGCCTTGCCCGACCGGGTCAGCCATCTGGCGTTGATCGACGGCGTCATCCCGCCGACCGGTGCCGAGCAGGATGCAGGCGAACGTTTGGGGATGGCACTGCAGGCCCAGCTGCGGCTGGACGGCAAGCGCAAGTCGGTGTACGCCACGCTGGAAGACGGTGTGCAT